>NZ_JBFOCT010000010.1:0-23719 GCF_040907925.1 Aeromonas sp. s12
GGTCACTTCACCAGACATTGAAAATCAAAAATTGTTTTGATGTTCGATGCTGTGAGTGCCCACACAGATTGCTTGATTCAAATTGTTAAAGAGCGTCACGCCTGTCGCGTTGAGGAGGCGCATAATACGCTTCTCACTTCGAAAGTCAAGCGATTGTTTTCGCTTTTCTTTCGGCGCCCACTTCGCTAGGAAGCTGGCTCATCAGTTTGGCGCGTTCCGCCGTGCTGGTAGGGGCGCATTATAGAGAGCCGCGCCGGGATGACAAGGGCTTTTTCATCAAAAAAGTTCGTTCGCTCAGATATCAAGCAACCACCTCTTTTTTCGCTCGAAATGGCATCAATTCTGACTATTGCCGGATTTAAATTGAACATTTGAAAAGCCAATTTATAATTGGTCATCTCAAATGTTTAATTGGAATCCCCTCATGCATCAAATCCTCGATAACCATAAGGAAGAGCAAATCATCCCGCTGTTCCGCTTGGGGTTCCGACCCTTCTTCTTGTTCGGGGCTCTGTTTGCGGCCGTCGCCATGTTGCTCTGGCTGGGGCAGCTCAACGGTTGGCTTACCTTGCCCGGGATTGCCAACCCAATCTGGTGGCATGGTCATGAGATGCTGTTTGGTTTCGGGGCTGCCATCGTCGCGGGTTTTCTGCTCACCGCGGTGCAGAACTGGACGGCCCATCCCGGTGTTCGGAGCTGGCCATTGGCAATGGTGGTGGGGGTGTGGATGTTGCCAAGGACCTTGTTACCCTGGCTGGGTGAGGAGAATACGCTCCTGATGGTGGCAGACCTGCTCTGGTTGCCGCTTTGCACCTGGTTCCTTGCCAAGCCTATCTTGATAACCCGGCAATGGCGCAACCTGTTCTTCGTGCCCCTGTTGCTGATGCTGACCCTACTCAATGGCGCCAGCTGGTTATGGCAGGCCGATTGGATCACCGTTGAGCACCTATTGATTACAACTGTGCTGTTGTTTACTACCCTGATCGCCGTGATGGGTGGAAGGGTGATTCCGTTCTTCACCGCCCGAGCAACCGGTCAGGAGAAAGCTGCTCCTCGACTCTGGCTGGAACGGACTGCGCTCGCGACACTGTGGCTTATCTTGCTCTGCTGGCTGCTGCTCCCCACCCAATGGGTCACCAGCATATATATAGTGCCTCTCTATATAGTGGCGGCGAGTTTGCATCTGTGGCGACAACTGCGTTGGCATCTGCCATCGACCCTTGCGCATCCCCTGCTGTGGTCACTCCATCTCGCTTATCTGTTTATCCCTCTTGGCCTGTTCGCCCTTGCGGTACATAGCGCAGGTCTGCCCATCACGTTGTCAATGGCCAGCCACCTGCTCAGCGCAGGCTGCATGGGGACCATGATCCTGGGCATGATTGCGCGAGTATCCCTCGGCCATAGCGGTCGGGCCTTGCAAGTGGGACGCAGGATCACTGGCGCATTCGCCCTGGTTATCGCTGCCGCTACAATACGGGTGGTGATTCCCCTGTTCTGGCCTGCTTATACCCTGCATGGCTGGAACCTCAGCGCGCTTGCCTGGATCGCTGCCTATGGTCTGTTTGTCTGGGTCTATATCCCGATACTGATCCGCCCCAGAGCAGATGGTCGACCGGGTTGATGACTGCGGAACATGTTCAGGGTATTGCCACCGGATAGTGGATCAAGTTGTGGAAAATTGCCGGGGCTATGCCCAGATTGCGATAACCGTGGGGACGATCGGCAGCAAAACGCACAGCCTCCCCTTGCATCAATGAGCTCCACTCCCCTTCCACCAGCACCTCCATCATGCCGCTGATGACGATGACATGCTCGGTCACTCCCGGCTCATGGGGCTCGGATTCACGCTGGTAACCCGGCAACAGGGTCAGCTCAAGCAACTCGAAACCAAACCGGTTTTCATAAGGGAAGAGCGGAGCCACTTGCATGCCCTCTCCCGCTGGCTGCTGGCGAATGGCATCGGCGGTGCGATAGAGCACCTCTGCCTGCGCAGCGGGTGTGGGCTCAATGAAACTGGAAAATGAGACTCGAAAACCGGTGGCGATCTTCCACAGCGTCGCCACCGTTGGGCTGGACTCTCCCCGCTCAATCTGCCCCAGCATCGCCTTGCTGACACCCGTTTCGCGCGCGGCGGCATCCAGGCTCCAGCCGCGCTCGCTGCGCAGCCCCTTCAGTCGAGCAGCCAGATGCTGACTCATCTCTTGCATAACTGCCTCTTTATTACTCTTGCACGATGCGCCTTGTACGCTATAGCGCACAGCGATATAGTCAAAGCTGTATTGTACGTAATAACGCACAGCGCGTCACAACGCCAAGAGGAAGAGTCATGCCCTTCGCCATCCCCCATCTGGTCGCAGGCTTTATCGCCGTGATGGTCGGCTACACCAGTTCCGTCATCCTGATCATCCAGGCCGCCACGGCAGCAGGTGCTGATACAGCTCAAGTCGCCTCCTGGCTCTGGACGCTGGGGATCGGCATGGGGGTGAGCTGCATCGGCCTCTCTCTCTATTACCGCATACCCATACTGACCGCCTGGTCCACACCGGGCGCGGCACTGCTGATCACCACGCTGGGCAACTTCACTCTGGCGGAAGCGATCGGCGCCTTTGTGATCTCCTCCCAGCTGATCACTCTGTGTGGCATCAGCGGCTGGTTCGACCGTTTGATGAAACATATCCCGGCTCCACTGGCCGCCGCCATGCTGGCTGGCGTGCTGCTCAGATTCGGATTGGATCTGTTCAAGGTCGCCCCGCAAGATCCCTTGCTGCTTGGCACACTGCTGCTGGCCTTCCTGCTGGGTCGTCATCTCTGGTCCCGCTATACCATGGTGCTGGTACTGGGAGTGGGGATGCTGATCTGCAGCGTGCGGGGGGATTTGCAAATGGGCACCCTTCACTGGCAACTCGCCAGCCCGGTCTGGACATGGCCAGCCTTCTCCCTTGATGCCCTGTTTGGCATCGCGCTGCCGCTGTTCATTGTCACCATGACATCGCAAAACATGGCGGGAATTGCCATCTTGCGGGCCCACGGCTATCAGCCTTCCACCTCCTCGCTGGTCAGCTGGACTGGCCTGACTGGCCTGCTGCTCGCTCCTTTTGGCGGCTATGCCTTCAATCTGGCCGCCATCACTGCCGCCATCTGCATGGGCAAAGAGGTCGACCCGGATACCAAGCGCCGCTGGCCAGCTGCGGTATGGGCGGGTTGCTTTTATCTCCTGACCGGCTGCTTCGGCGCAACCGTCGCGGCCCTGTTTAGCGCCTTTCCGGCAGCCCTTGTCACCTGCGTCGCTGGTTTGGCCCTGCTAGGCACCATCGGCAGCAGCCTGCACTCTGCCTTGCAACAGGATGAAGCGCGAGAAGCTGCACTGCTCACCTTTATCATTACCGCGTCCGGGATCAGCCTGCTCGGCATCGCGGCAGCCTGCTGGGGTCTGCTGATTGGTCTGGCTATCTATCAGTTCCAATCATATCGACAAAGGAATCAATTGAACCTCAAACCGTGAACCTCTGCACACTATCCACAGAAAATGATTCACAAGTGAAACTAATTTCCCTCTAGTGGTGTCAGGGCGCCAATCTTCCCGGACATGGTGCCCTGTCAGGTTCCATGCAACGGAGTATAAAAATGAAAAATCAGGCTGTCTTGTTACTACTGGCCATACTGGGTGCTACGAGCGTCCAGGCTGCCGATACGGATCGAGAGCTGGCTCGCCAGCTCGCACTTCAGCAGAAAAACCTGCTGCCCCTGCTGAGCAATCAGCAATACCAGAGCCCGCTTCCCAACCTGCTGCAGAAGGCCAGCCCGCGCCTTAAACGGCAGGCGAGCGATGCCAACCAGGCAGCCATCAGCCGGCAAGGACTGGATGGCGAGGTCAAACAACTGATGCAGTTGCGGCTGGCCAACACCGATCAGGCCGCAGCACTGCAGCAGGGCGTCGAACCGCTGGTCGCCTATGTTCCAAGTGGAGATGAGAAGAGCTGGAGCGCCATTGAAGCGTTCGACAGCGCTGGCAATCCCGTCTATCTGGATGTGGACAAGGCACCGGCCCGGCCGGTTCTGGTAGTCGAAGCCGATCCCGTCAAAGCCAAGAACGCAGGCTTGAAGGTGATGCGCAAAGCACTGGCCGATGCGGATCTGCAAAGCGCCCCGCGAGTGGCTGCCAGCACTGCGCCACTCAAGACCAGTATCCTGAAAAAGATCAGACTGAAGGATGATCAGGAGCCCTGGCTGCTCGGCGCAGCCGAAGTGTATGCAGTGGTCGCAGGGGTCAATCCCAGCCGGGATGAGCCAGTGGTCGATATTGTCGACATGCCCTACCTCGACTATGACAACACAGACTACACCCCCAACCAGATCCTGGTTTACTGGGATCGCTATCGCTGGGGTGCCGTCGATGTGGTGATGATGGAGCAGGATGACAACGTCAACTACAAGGAGCTGAGCGCCCTGCTGATTGAAGCTCTCAAACTCGGCTTTACTGCGGGTGGCGTGCCGGAAGCCCTGCCCTTCCTCGATCTCGGCGGTCGCATCGTCAAGGCACTGCCCGACTCCTGGATGACCAACAACGACGACTATCTGGATACCTTCTACACACTGGAGCAGGATCAGGTCTATCGCCAGTATCCGGGGGCTGCCGGTAATGCGGTTATCGATCTTGAGCCAAAAGAGATCGCCCCGACCAGACCTTGATAATCGGCCATAACGAAAAAGCCAATGAGCAACTCATTGGCTTTTTGCTTTTATCGCGGTGACCACCGGTCAACCCTTGGGACGAACCCCCAGAGTATGGCAGATGGCATAAGTCAGCTCGGAGCGGTTCAGGGTATAGAAGTGAAAATCCTTCACCCCTTCCTGACTCAGCACGCGCACCTGATCGATGGCGATGCTCGCCCCCACCAGATTGCGAGTCATCTGATCGTTATCCAACCCCTCGAAACGCTGATGCATCCAACGCGGGATCTTCACATTGGTAAAACCGGCAAACTTGGCCAGGGTCTGATAGTTGGAGACCGGCAGGATCCCCGGCACGATTTCAGCATCAATACCGATGGCGGCGCAGCGATCCCGAAAGCGCAAATACGTTTCCACATCGAAGAAGAACTGGGTGATAGCACGGTTGGCACCGGCATCGATCTTGCGCTTGAGGTTGAGCAGGTCGGATTGCGCACTCTTGGCCTCCGGGTGCCCTTCCGGATAGGCGGCAACCGAGATATCAAAGTCAGCCTCTGACTTGAGCAGGGCAACCAGATCGGTGGCATACATATCCGGCTTCTCCAACCCCTGCGGCAAATCACCGCGCAGAGCCACGATATGACGAATACCGCTGTTCCAGTAATCACGGGCGATGGTGCGCAATTCGTCGCGGCTGGCATCGATACAGGTCAGGTGAGGCGCCGCAATCAGGCCTGTCCGTTCCTTGATGTCCTTGATCACCTTGTGGGTGCGATCACGGGTGCCGGAGTTGGCGCCATAGGTGACGGAGACGAACTTGGGTTCCAGCACTTTCAGCCGTTCGATGGACTGCCAGAGGGTATTCTCCATCCCTTCACTGTTGGGCGGAAAAAACTCGAAACTGACCGATATATCGCCATTCAAATCTGCCAAGCTCTGGTTGAGCGCCTCAACCTGACGTGCACTGTGAAATCCCATCTGCTCTTCTCCCTGTCCTGCAATCCATCTGCCTACGTCAAAACGGATGTTTGGACGTCTAAACGTCTTTATATTTATGAGTAAAACGACACAAAGTCAACAGGGATTTACCTCACATCCGATCTGACGAACTTCATATTTACAAAATTAACGGTACGTAACCGAAAAGTGCCCATCCCAAAATTGCCCCAGTCGAGTTATGATGGGGGCAGATCGTCCTGGACGTTCTGAATCTGCGTGTGATTGTTTGGCCGGAGGTTTCTCCGGCCCCTTTTCATCTATTTCCCACTCCTGCCGATAACAGAATGAGTCTTTGCAGGAGCACCATCATGGATACCCACCCCGGCTTTGCCACCGACTTGCTGTTCGATCGCTATCAGGGCGAGGTTATTCAGCACGATCAGTTCTGGGCGGTTCGCACGCCGGATGCTCCCGACTATTACTTCGGCAACTACCTGCTGCTCCCCACCCCGCCCAGCGACCGCGACAAAGGCTGGCTGGAAGCCGCATTCGATCAGTTGATCGGTCAAGATCCTCGAGTGCGCCACCGCACCTTCCAATGGCCACTGGCCGCCGGACAAAACAGCCGGATCGCCGGTTTTGTCGCAACGGGTTACCAATATATGGAGTGCGTGGTGCTGGCGCTGGATGAACAGAGCTGCCCACCCCCTCACGACGACATGAACAAGGTTGAGGCACGTACCTTCACCACTGCTGATTGGCCTGAGTGGCTCGACTTCGAACTCCATGAACGGGATGAGGGACACTCGGAACAGAGCTATCTTCCCTATCTGCGATCCCGCCAGGCGCTCTATCAGGCCATGATTGCCGATGGTCTCGGGGACTGGTGGGGGATCTGGCAAGAGGGGCAACTGGTCGCCAGCTGCGGCCTCTTCTTTTGCGGCACACTTGGGCGTTTCCAGTTGGTACGCACGCACCATGCGTGGCGCAACCAAGGGTTATGCCGCCAGCTGCTGAGTCAGGTGGCTCGCGCAGGATTATCCCGTGCCAAACAGCTGATCATAGTGGCTGACGAGCATTACCATGCCCAGCGCATTTACCGCTCTCTGGGGTTTGCACCGGTTGCCCGCATCGGCAGCCTCTGCCGCTGGCCCCACGAAGCACAATAAAGCGATACATGCTGGCCGCGAGCCATAAAAAACGGGAGGCTAATGCCTCCCGCTCTTATTGATGCAGATGACCTATTGCTGTGGCTGCTGTGGCGCCTCCAGCTCGTTGGAGAGCGCCTGATCTACCTCATCCGACTGCGCCGGTAATGGGGCAGCAACCGCTGATGCGGGTTCTGCGGAAGTCACAGCAGGTGACACCACGGCCGATGTTTCACTGGTCGCGGGGGCTGCGGACACCTCAGTCGCTGGCGCTGAAGCCGAAGCAGGGGCAACCGCATCACACTGACAATCCGCGCTCTTGGCCTTGTTGCCCTGATGAGGGGCATACCAGCCCTTCAAGCCACTTTCCAGTCGATCCGCGGCCGCCTTGGGATCCATCTTGCCAAGCAGCACCGCCTGACTCACCTCGGCCAGTTCATCCCCCAACTTGGGCGTACCACGGGAGAGGATCTGGGTCGCCACCCGAATGGTCGAGTCACACTGATCGCGCCACTCCATCATCTCTTTGGCCGCCAGATTGGTGACATCGAAGAAGTGGTTGGAGAGGGAGAAGAATCCCGGCAGCGAGTTGGTATAGAGCTCGGCAAATTGCGGCGTCGTCAGCCACTGCAGGAAGGCCATCGCCCCCTCTTTGTTCTTGCTGGCCGGGTTCATCCCCATACCGATATCGGTATGGTCGGTAAAGAAACAGCCATCACCCTGTTTGGCCACCGGCGGACGCATGACGCCAAAATCGACCTTGCCGGTGAAGGGAGCAATCTCCCAGGAGCCCGCCACATAGAAGGCAGCCTTGCCCGAAGTGAACAACTCGTTGCTGGTCGCGTAATCGCGGCTCTCACCACCCTCACCGAGGTAGGAGCGCCAGCGGGCCAGCTCGTCGAACACCTTCACATATTGCGGGTTGTCCAACCGCTCCTGCCCGCCAATCAAAGCCAGACGGCCGTCCTCTCCCTTCCAGTAGTTGGGGCCAATGTTCTGGAACCCCAGTTCGGAGGCAACCCAGCTCTCGGAACCGCTCATGGCCAGCGGCACATAGCGACCGTCGGCCTTGATCTTGTCCAGCACGGCGAAGAACTGATCGCGGGTTTGCGGCAAGGTGATCCCCAATTCACTGAGGATCTTCTTGTTATAGAAGAAGCCATGGATCACCGAGGCCATGGGTACACAGAAGGTCTGGGCACCGGAGTCAGTCTGCCAGGGTGACTGGGCAAAACTCGGGAAGTTCTCCATCCCCGCCATCTCGGTCAGCTCGGCCAGATGGCCCGCCTTGAACAGGGCGAGCGAGTCATCAAACGGACGACAGGTAATGAGATCCCCCGCCTTACCGCCTTTCAGGCTCTCCCACAGAGTGGGCATGTAGTTGACATTTTGCACCGGATGAAAACTCACCTTGATGCCGGGATGCGCCGCTTCAAATGCCGGGATAATCTTCTGCTCCCACAACGCCTTGTCATCGGTTCGCCAGCTTTCAATCACCAGCTCGCTGGCCATCAGCTGGCCACACAACAGGAGACTCAGGGCTCCAATCCACTTTTTAGACATAAGCCCTCCTAGACCTTGAAATGTGCGATCAATTGCTGCTGTTTGGCGACCAGGTCGGCCAGCACTTCGCTGCTGCTGGCGGATTCGCGCGCCTCCCGCTCAGTCTCGTATGCCACATCGGCAATACCGGCGATATGACGAGCGACCCCCTGACTGACGGAGATCTGCTCCTGCGCGGCATGGGCCACCTGATCCGCCATCGACTTGATGGCCCCCATCCGCTCGGCAATGGATTGCAACGCCACATCCATCTCGCGGGTCTGCTCGACACAGCTCTGGGTCTGCTCCTGGCTGCGCCCCATCACTTCAACCACATGCTTGCTGGAGCTCTGCAGGTTCTCAATCATCCCCTGGATCTCTTCGGTCGAAGTCTGGGTGCGATTGGCCAGCGCCCGCACCTCATCGGCCACCACCGCAAAACCACGACCTGCATCACCAGCACGGGCCGCTTCGATGGCGGCGTTCAAGGCCAGCAGGTTGGTCTGCTCGGCAATGCTGCGGATCACATCGAGAATGCTGCCGATGTTGTTGCTGAATTCGCCAAGTTTGTAGGTGATCCCGACCGCCTCTTCCATGGCACCAGCCAACTGCTCGGTGATCCGGCGAGTGGTGGCCACTTTCTGGCGGCCACTGCGCGCCTCTTCATCGGCCAGATCCACTTCCCGCTTGGTACCATCGGTAGAGCGGGCCACCTCGGTGGCGCTCACTTCCAGCTCGGTAATGGCGGCGGCCACCTGATCAGTCTGGCTCTTCTGCTCTTGCACCCGGGACATGGCCCGTTCGCTGATCTCGGCGGCGCGGCTCGCCTCATCCACCAGATGGCGGGAGCCTGCATTGATTTGAGAGAGTAGTTCACCGGTCTTGCCCGCCAGCGTATCGATGGAGCGAGAGAGGCTGCCAAATTCGCAACTGCTGCGGTAGTTGATGCGGCGGGTCATGTCACCGGCCGCCATGTAATCGAGCTCCTTGTTGATCATCTGCAACGGGCGCTGAATGCTGCGCGCCGTGGTATAGCCGATCACCAGCGCGGCAGCGGCCGACATCGCGGCAACCACCAGGATCCAGAAGCTGGCACTGCTGACCGCAGCATCGGCGTTGATCCGGCTGTCGCTGGCAATGGCCCCGGCGGACTTGCCCATCTCATCGAGCAAATTGAGGCTGTTGACCAGACTGGCATCCAGCTGCTGATTTTGCGTGGCCAGCGACAGCGCCAGTTGCTGAGCCTGACGCATGGTTGCCAGCAAGCCCTGAGCGCCAAGTGCCAGCTCCTGCATCCGATCCAGATTGGAGACAAAGCGCGCTTTCACATCATCGGGCACCAGCACCCGCTCCAACCGCTTGCGGGCCATCTCGATGTCCTTGCTCAACACCTTTTCCAGCTCGTTCAGGTCGGTTCTGGCATCGGCACGGCGGATATTCTTCAGATCGCGGGCGATACCCGAGGTAATAAGCTCCGCCTTGTTGCGCATGGAGCGCTTACTGGCGGTCTGTTGCAGCAGCAAATCCGCCGCCCACTGGTAGGTATCCTCAAGGCGGATAAATTCCATCTCCAGCTTGTGGCGCTGATCCAGCGCACTGACCCACTGTCGATGCTGTGCCAACACCTGATCCGCCAAGCCATAAAATTGGGTGGTAGCACTCTCGACCTGCTGGAAGCGGGCACGAGCATCCGCTACGTCGGTAAATTTACCCATCTCCTGACTCAGCTGGGCGAAGCGGTTCTGCTGCTCCTTGAACTGATTGGCCAACTGCGGCAACTGGGCTGCATCTTCACTGGTGCGGTAGACCAGCACCCAGCGGTTACTATCCTGCAATGCCCCCTTGAGACCTGCGACAGCCACTACCAGCGGGGTTGCCCGGTCAGATACGGCAGAGAGGCCGTCATTTATACCCTTGATTTTAAAGGTACTGATCACACCAAGCAGGATCAGCAACAGCAGCATCAACACGAATCCGGCGATGATCCGCTGCACGATAGATAAGCCCATGGAGACATCCTCACTCATTGGGGGAAGGTAAAGTGAACATAGTCACTATCGGCAGGGGTGGCGAATAACTGAAATAAAGCGGCAGGTATTTAATTGATTTGTATCGGGTTGGATCACAGTACAGACAAAATCAGCCATACGAAAAAAGCCCGGCACAAGCCGGGCTGAAAGAGACGTACTTTGCTATCTTCCGCGGTCCGTTCAGAACCGCAGTCAGAATCATTAGAAGCGGTAGCCAACACCCACCATAAAGGCCATCGGGTCGATATGCGTTTTGAAGGTGCCAACACCATCAACTTTAACATCTGTATCGATATCCATGATCCAGGCTGAACCGTTTACAAACCAGCGATCTGTAACCGCCATATCGATACCGACCTGACCTGCCAGACCCCAAGAGTCGTCAAGGCTGATATTGGCACCATCAAGTGCTCCCACCCCCTTCTCATCAAAGAAGGTGGTGTAGTTCACACCCACACCAACATACGGGCGAACCTTGCTCTGGGCATCGCCAAAATAGTACTGGGCCATCAATGTTGGAGGCAGATGTTTAACCTTGGCAATCTCACCAAGATCGCGAGTACTCACTCTATGGGAGAATGGGGTTGCAGCCAGCAACTCAACACCCCAGTTGTCGGTGATCATATAACCGAGGGTCAGGCCAAGCTGTTGATTACTGTTAATCTCAAATTCACCGGTACCCAATACGTTGTCACTGCTCTCCTGAGGAGAAACGATGGCCAAACCACCACGAACCAGAATATCACCAGCCTGATGGGCCATGGCGAAAGGAGAGGTCACTGCAGCGGCAATCATCAGAGGAAGTAATTTTTTCATCACGTAATCCCTTTTTTTGTTTTCATTTGATGCTGTAAGCCCGCTGACTATATGCCCTTGTAAATGCAAAGTTATTGACTTGGAGCAAAGGTTGCACAGAAATAAATCGATTGGTGTGACATCTTTGCGCACCATCCCAATCTCGTTGAGTCCCCAGACAACAAGCCGAAATGCCTGTTTCGACAGGTTGTAACTACCCGCATTCAGTGCCAAAAGGAGCAAGCAAACCACATCTTATTGCGCGGCTGAGTGGCTATTAATTGTTGTTAATATGGGCAAATCAGCGTATTTTTTGCGCCATACAAGTTACTGGGAAGTAATGGTTTATTTATGAAAAATGAGTCGAAATGGCAAAAGGTGGGGGCCTTTCTCGCGGCCGTGTGGGGAATCGGATCCTTTCTCTTTATCCTGCTCGGTTTTATTGTCGCCTTGGCCTATCTGGTATTGGTACGGCAGGGTTAATCCGGATTGACAGAGTGCAGCAGGGTGATATGCCCCCCTTCGGCAAGCTGTTCCGGAGTCTGGCCCATTCCCTCCGCAGAGAGGCTACCAGCGTAGCCAAACCACCGATTTCGCCAACCGACTTTGGCCTGATACAGCGCCATGTCCGCCAGTTTGAAGCTATGACTCCAGAATGAATCCGGGTACTCCGGGTGCAACGGATAGCGGCAGAACCCCAGCGACACCGTCAACCAGAGTGGCGCATCCTCTTTGCCAAAGCGGTGCTGAGCGACACGCTGGCGCAGATATTCGACCCGCAGCGCCAACTCTTGCTCGTCATCCACCTGCAACAGCAACAAGAACTCCTCCCCGCCCAGCCGGATGATCGGCTCGCGCTCTCCTGTCACCACCTTGCGCAGCAGATCCGCCAGCTGTTTCAGCACCAGATCCCCGATGTCATGGCCAAGGCTGTCATTGATCCGCTTGAAATGATCCAGATCCAGCAGCAATAACAGACAAGGTTTGGCCCGGTTGGCCTGCAACCAACCATCGAGATAGCGACGATTGAAACAACGGGTCAAGGGGTCGGTGAATGCAGCCATCTCCATCTGGCTGGATTTTTCCAACAAATCATCGTGTTGCTGACTGACCTTGCTGGCCATCTCCCTGAACTTGCCGCTCAGGGTCGCCATCTCGGCGCTGCTGTCGATATAGGGGATCAAGGTGGCATCTGGCCGATCGCCAAAGCGTTGCAGCGCCGACACCAGCTGCTGCAACGGAGTAAGCACAATGCTATTGAGCCGATACATGGCGATCATGACGCAGATAAAACTGATAAACAGCATGCCGATAAAGGTCCAGAGCGCCCCCTCCATGACGCCACTCAAGATCTTTCTCTCCTCCTCAATCACCAGAGTCAGCACCGGCTGGTTATCGCTGTTGAGCAGTCGCACCTCTCCCCTGAGCCGGGTGAGCCCAAGGTCGATCAGGCGATACGTTATTTGCGATTTCAGTGGTTTGAAGGTAGCGGTGACATCCAGATTGGCGTGGGAAATCGCCAGAGGCAGCGCGGTACGCTCCGATACCTGCTCGAGATAGGCCTTGTCGAGCCAACGTACAACCAGCAAGAAACCGTTGAACGGTGCCGACTCGTCACTGTTTCTGATCGGCTGCCACGAGTACATCAGCGGCCCCCACTGGGAAGCACGGATCCCGTGCAGATTGATGCCCCCTTGCGCCACCGAGCGCTCCCTTAACTGCTTTTTCAGTTCATCAAGGAAGTAGGGAAACTGATCCGGATTGATCCCCGGCGCATCGGGTAGCAGGGTGCGCGTCCAGATTTCGTAGCCGGTGAGATCCATGAAGCTCATCAGGTTGAGACTAAAATCCCGCATCGGCATATCACTGAACAGATTGGATTCGATGTACCCCCTGCTTTTGTTGTCCATAAAACGGTGACTGTCATCCCAGATGCCCCAATCCCGACTGAATGCATCCAGAGCTGCCACATCCGCCTGCACTGCCTTGGTCACGCGCAGCAGATGCTCCTTCATTCGCTGCTCTTCAATCCGGCTGGCAGCCGGGATCTGGGCCCACGCCAGCAGGACCAGCAATAGCAGGATCGCCCCCAGCCAGATGGGGAACATGGAGTAAGCCAACTGATGATCAATTGTCCGCGGAGCCTGAGCCATAACCCGATATACCCATTACCATGATGCCGAGCTGTCAAGCCTGCCCACACTTGACGAGCTTCCCCCTATGCTCCCGATTTTTATAACAAAAAGGGGCCAAAGGCCCCTCGATTATAACGGCTTATCGCGCCAATAGCGGTCGTAAAAAACGAGCTGTATGAGACTCTTTATTGGTGCAAATCTCTTCCGGCGTCCCTGTCACCAGAATGCGGCCACCACCGGCGCCTCCCTCCGGTCCCAAATCGACGATCCAGTCGGCAGTTTTAACCACATCCAGATTGTGCTCGATGATGACGATGGTGTTGCCGCGATCCCGCAGCTGGTGCAGCACCTTGAGCAACTGCTGGATATCGTGGAAATGCAGCCCTGTGGTCGGCTCGTCCAGAATATAGAGGGTCTGACCGGTATCCCGCTTGGAGAGCTCCCGCGCCAGCTTGACCCGCTGCGCCTCGCCGCCCGACAAGGTAGTAGCAGACTGGCCGAGGCGGATATAGGAGAGGCCCACGTCCATCAGGGTCTGCAGCTTGCGCGCCACTGCCGGCACCGGATCGAAGAACTCGCGGGCATCTTCTACCGTCATCTCGAGGATTTCGTGGATGTTCTTGCCCTTGTACTTCACCTCCAGCGTCTCGCGGTTGTAGCGCTTGCCCTTGCAGACATCGCACGGCACGTAGACATCCGGCAGGAAGTGCATCTCTACCTTGATGACCCCATCCCCCTGGCACGCCTCGCAGCGACCCCCTTTCACGTTGAAGGAGAAGCGGCCCGGCTGGTAGCCGCGTGAACGCGCCTCCTGGGTGCCGGAGAGCAGCTCGCGGATCGGAGTGAACAGACCGGTATAGGTGGCCGGGTTGGAGCGCGGGGTACGGCCGATGGGGCTCTGGTCGATATCCACCACCTTGTCCAGATGCTCCAGCCCCTCGACGCTGCGATAGGGTGCCGGGGTGGACTCGGTCGCCTTGTTGAGCTCGCGGTGGGCGATGCGGAACAGGGTGTCGTTGATCAGGGTCGACTTGCCGGAGCCGGAGACGCCGGTAACGCAGGTCATCACCCCGATGGGCAGATCCAGGTTGACGTTGCGCAGGTTGTTGCCGCTCGCCCCCTTGAGTTTCAGCCACTTGCCGGTGAGCGGGGTGCGCTCGGCCGGAATGGCGATCTGTTTGCGACCGGACAGATAGTCACCGGTCAGCGACTCCGGATTGTCGATGATCTGCTGGGGGGTGCCCTGCGCAACAATTTCGCCGCCATGCACACCCGCCCCCGGGCCGATATCCAGCACATGGTCGGCGAGGCGAATGGCATCCTCGTCGTGCTCCACCACGATCACCGTGTTGCCCAGATCGCGCAGATGGGTGAGGGTCTTGAGCAACCGCTCGTTGTCGCGCTGATGCAGACCGATGGAAGGCTCATCGAGTACATACATGACGCCCACCAGCCCGGCACCGATCTGGCTGGCCAGTCTAATGCGCTGCGCTTCGCCGCCTGAGAGAGTCTCGGCACTGCGGGACAGGCTCAGATAGTTGAGACCGACGTTCACCAGGAAGCCGAGCCGCTCGACGATCTCTTTCAATATCTTCTCGGCAATCTGGGCGCGCTGGCCAGTGAGGTTAAGCCCCTCGAAGAAGGCGAGCGCATCGCCGATGGACTGCTCGGCAATGGCCGGCAGGTTGCGGTTGTCGACGAAGACGTGACGCGCCTCTTCCCGCAGTCGGCTGCCACCGCAGCTGGTACAGGATTTGTTGGCGATGTATTTGGAGAGCTCTTCACGCACCGAGTTGGACTCGGTTTCGCGGTAGCGCCGCTCCATGTTGTGCAGGATCCCCTCGAACGGGTGCTTGCGCACCACCACATCGCCGCGATCGTTCATGTAACGGAACTCGATCTCGGTACGACCCGAGCCGCGCAGGATCACCTCCTGGGTCTTGACCGGCAGATCCTCCCACGGCGTCTCCAGATCGAACTTGTAGTGTTCGGAGAGGGATTTCAGCATCTGGAAGTAGTAGAAGCTGCGCTTGTCCCAGCCACGAATGGCGCCGTTGGCCAGACTGATGGCCGGATCGCCGATCACCTTGGCCGGATCGAAATATTGCTGCACCCCGAGGCCGTCGCAGGTCGGGCAGGCACCGGCCGGATTGTTGAAGGAGAAGATGCGCGGCTCCAGCTCCGACATGGAGTAGCCACACTCCGGGCAGGCGAAGTTGGCGGAGAAGGTCATGGGGGCAACCCCCTCCTCCCCGTCCATTGGCACTACCAACACGATGCCGCCGGAGAGGGTCAGCGCCGTCTCGAACGACTCGGCCAAACGCAAGGCAAGGTCCTCGCGCACCTTGAAGCGATCCACCACCACCTCGATGGTGTGCTTCTTGTGCAGCTCCAGAGTCGGAGGATCGGAGAGGTCGCACACCTCGCCGTCGATACGGGCACGGATGTAGCCCTGGGCCGCCAGATTCTCCAGCAGCTTGGTGTGCTCCCCCTTGCGATCGCGCACCA
The DNA here is from genome assembly GCF_040907925.1 of Aeromonas sp. s12. NCBI lineage: Bacteria > Pseudomonadati > Pseudomonadota > Gammaproteobacteria > Aeromonadales > Aeromonadaceae > Aeromonas > Aeromonas sp. s12. Next base: position 15,769 of record NZ_JBFOCT010000010.1, read on the forward strand.
CCGGGGCCAGCAGCATCAGCTTGCTCCCCTCCGGTTGGGCCAGCACCTGATCCACCATCTGGCTGATGGTCTGGGCGGCGAGCGGAATGGCGTGAGTCGGGCAGCGCGGCTCACCGACCCGGGCAAACAGCAAACGCAGGTAGTCGTAGATTTCGGTGATGGTACCGACGGTCGAGCGCGGGTTATGGGAGGTAGACTTCTGCTCGATGGAAATAGCGGGCGAGAGCCCCTCGATATGGTCGACGTCCGGCTTCTCCATCAGGGAGAGGAACTGGCGGGCATAGGCGGAGAGGGACTCCACATAGCGGCGCTGCCCCTCGGCATAGAGGGTATCGAACGCCAGAGAGGATTTGCCCGAACCGGAGAGGCCGGTGACCACGATCAGCTTGTCGCGGGGCAGGGTCAGATTGATGTTCTTGAGGTTGTGGGTGCGAGCACCCCGGACCACGATCTTTTCCATCTTGTTGCACGCTCGATACAGAAACCTGAGCGAGTCAGTATGGCATAGAGACTACTGGATGAATAGACAGTCATGAGATGAAATGCGCATCATCCGGCGCACGCCATCTGCTCTTTTTTCTCCACCAGCAGTCGCTCGTTTTGCCATATCCGGGCGGTGACCTCGACCCGATAGGGGCAACGCAAACCCAGCCCTATTTTGCCAACCGCCATGACCACTCCAGCCTGCAGCGACAGATTACGGCTCTGGCGCTGAGTCGTGCTCCCGGCGGCCCCTTCGCTGCGCACCAGCAACCTGACACTCACCGTCACGTCGCGCTTGCTGAACAGCGTCGGTGCAAGTGACAGCCCCTGTTCGCTCTGCACCATATTGAGGGACAAGCGGATCGACGGTTCGGGTTCCATCTCAGTGTTTCTTGTACTTGCTGGGGTCGCGACGCGATGGACCAGCATCAACCCACAGAGCAGCACCAATAAAAGAGGGGCCCGCAGGCCCCTGAATCCGGAGATAACCATCAGTTGCTACCAGAACCCTGATAGACATAGGCATGGTTATCGCTGCCCAATACGGTCACATTGGCAGTATTGAAGCTTTCGTTTTGCACCACATCAACGGTGTTGCGCCCCCCACCAACCCCAGCATTGACGTAGACATTAGCCTCGTGCTCAGCGCCGTTCTGGGTCACGGTGAGTTTGTTCTCGCTACCCAAGTAGGACTCAACCTTGGCATTGTTCAGCTCACCATCCTGGCTCACTTTGACCACAGACTCAGAGTGAGACGCATCGGCATAAGCCCAGTTGTCAGTACCTTTCTGAGCAACGACCAGCTCGTTGTCCGAGCCCCAGGTCCATGCGCCTTTGCCTTCACCATCACGAGCAGATGCAACCTGGTTGCCAGTTCCGTTCTGGTCGATATCGATGGTATTGCCGCTGCCTGCTTGTTGCACTGCATTGGCATAGTTGTCATTGCCTACCTGATCAATGGTGACCGCACCATCGGTACTGCTGGCTAACTGATTGACCACGGCCTTGTTGTCATCACCTGTCTGGTTGATCAAGGCATCATTGCCAGTACCTTGCTGGTCGGTCTCAATACGGTTGCGATTACCATCTTGTTTCAACTCAGCAAACTCGCTGCTACCACTCTGTTTTGCCAGCAGGTGGTTGCCCTCCCCGGCATCAGATCCTTGTTGCAGGGTCACCACCTTACCGCCGGTTCCACTTTGCTCAACAGTCGCTACGTTGGCACTATCGTATTGAGTGACGTCTGCATTGTTCAAAGAACCACTCTGAGTCACCACTGCAGATGTTCCTTCCGCCGGTGCATAGTCATAGTTACCGGTTGCCTGCAGCACCTTGGTGATATTGCTCTCTCCACGTTGTACCACTTCGGCGTTGGCTCCATCAGCCGCTGTCTGGGTCACGTCAGCCTGGTGAGCCCCCCCTTCTAACTGCTGTACACTCGCCCGAGCGAAATCGGATATCTGGTTATTAATGACAGCCCGATTACCATCCGAGATTTGAGTGATCCTAGAGTCAGCTAAGTCACCATTATCTTGCTTGATCTTGGCGTCGTTACGCTCCCCATCCTGCACAACCCCGGCAACCGCACCGCCATTCTCAAATTGCTGAATCACATCAGCAAAGTTGTCGCTCCCCTTTGTATCGATGGAGGCTTTGGAGAGGTTAGTGTCACCTTGTTGCAAGATGTAACCACGGTTGCGGTCACCCACCTGCCTGGTATCTGCATCTGACTGGCCGGTATTCTTTTGAGTGGTAACAGCTGTGTTGTCGTTACCAGCTTGTTCGATGTTAGCCTTGTTATCGACGCTTCCCACTACTTGGTTAATGGTGGCGGTATTGCCGCTCTGGACCTGGTTCACCGTAGCCTGGTTGCCAGTAGATGCCGCCCAAGCGGTGCTGGTCGCCAGAAGAACTGCCGAGGCAATGATGGTACGTTTAAACATGATTTCCCTCTCGTGCTAATGGTTGAGCCTAGGCTCAGTTGGTTTGAACGACATTTACTTGCTGATTGGCTCCCGTCTGAATAACGGTTGCCGCCAATCCGTTACCGTTTTGCTCGATGCTGGCCTGATTACCATCACCCAGCTGGATCGCCCGGGCCTGATTGTCTGCCCCTTGCTGACTGATCCAGGCTTCATTGCCGCTGCCTTGTTGCAGCAGCCAAATCCGGTTATTGATGCCCGCCTGATAGAGCTCGGCGCTATTGCCCTCGCCCAGTTGCGCGCCATTGACCCAGTTCTCATCTCCCACCTGGGAGAGCGCCAACTCATTGGCCCACCCCTGTTGCAGCAGACGCGCCTGATTCAGCTCCCCTTGCTGGGTGAGGTGCAGTTGCTGCTCGCTACCGAGTTGCCACAACAGCGCCTGATTCCCATCGTTCTGCAGACCGGAATCCAGCTCGCTTGCCATCGCCAGCTCGTCGAAGACGGCAGGCTCTGCGGCGAGTTGCGGAGCGCCCGATATCAGCAGAAAAAAGAGAGCACTCAACAGGTGTTTCATCGCGCCATCGCCTTGTTGGAAAACGCCCACAGTATCCCTGTCAGACCAGAGGCGGCCTATCAGGCACTCCGCTGATTCGAGGATGAAAAGCGCCGCCCTGTCGCTGAGCAGAAAGTCTTAATTCGTATTCGATGGAGGCCAAAAAAAAATGCCCTCCACCAGGGAGGGCATTGCACGAGCGGGAAAACTCAAAGTAGCGGGGCATTGTCTTGCAGGTACTCCTGCAGGATCGGATTGTCGATATCCCGCTGGTCAGCCAGTTGCCACAGATTGTCCCGCACGCCATTGGCTATCAGCCGGATCACCCCGGACTCGATAGCCGACATGACACACATCTGTACCGGTTCATTGGTGCTGAAACCGGCCTCGGCCTCCAGCAGGCGCTTGTACTCGACGAAACGGAATACCCCGGCCTGCACCTGTTGCGACAGTACTGTCTTGGAGGTGGTGACACTGTTCAGGATCCGGCCTGAACGGATATCGACGGCTCGCAGATTGACCGTCACCTGATCGACGCGGTACTCCCCGCTGGCGCCGATGCCAAAATACTTGGCCCCCGCCCCGCCGGTTCGCACATTGCTGTCATAGGCGACTATCCCCCCCTCGATCAGGATGTTGGCGGCAACCAGCGAGGGCAGTTGATTGGCATTGTTGCCGGGCACGTTGGGCTTGTTCTGGGCCGCCCGCACAATCTTGCGCTCGGTCAGCAGGTTCTGCAGCCCTTCCCGCTCCAGCGGTACAAACCATTGAGAATCCCACAAAGCCGTACTCAGCATGGCGACCCCGCCCTGGGTAACTGCCGTGGAGAAGTTGGAGGCCGGTGCAGGCAGGTACTGACCGGTCTGATCGCGAAAATCGTAGACGGCCGCGACAATTTTCCCTTTTGGCTTGGGCAGACTGATCAGCTCCTTGTAAGAGACGGATCGCGGCATCAGGGTTGCCTTCTCATCAGCAACGGGTGAGCCGATATGGGTCGCACAGCCAGCCAGCGCAAGCAGGGGCACTATCAATAACAGTTGTCGTTTCATCGCGCCCTCAGTCGGCAATCAGGCCATTCACTTCGATCATGGTGGTCTGGTTGGTCACCCGGTCGGTGATCGAAACCACCAGAGTGCCATCTTCATCCACCACATTGATGGCAAAATCATCGGTCACCAGACTGCCGCTCTGGCTGCCATCCTTACCGATATCGGCCAACAGCTGGCTGATCAGGCGGGATTGCAGGTTGGAGGTCAGGCGATCCAGCGCCGAGGTGCCGCTGCTACCGCTGCCACTGGCGGGATCCTTGTAATCATTCTGCGCATTGGCGGTGCCAAGCAGATGACTGCTGTTGAGAGGGTTACCCCCAAAGCTGGGGTTGACGGGGCGATAGACAAGCTCCGACGCATGGAGCGTTGGCGCTATCAGTGCAGCAACTAGCCATAACCGGGCACGCATGAGAAATATCCTTATAGTTCATCATGTTCCAAATCGAAGGTATCCATGAACAGGGTCGCGATCTTCTGCTGTTCGAGGGTCTGCCTGACCTGTGACCAAGCCAGTTTGGCGCTCTGCTCCTGCTGATTGCGGCCGGGAGAGAGTGCGGTTTTAAAAATCACCTTCCGGTTATGAGTGATCCAGATCAGGCTGCCCCAGCGGGCTGTCGGGCGCTCATGAATCGTCAGATTCTCTCTGGCATCCGGGTCTTCATCGCTGCGCAACCGGGTAAATTCGTTATAAAAGCCCTGACCGAAACGGGTAAAGGTGCGATCCAGCACCAGACCATCCACATCCAGCCGATCACTCTCCTGCTCCGGCTGCACCGACTCCAGCGGTGTATCAGCCTCGGCCGCCACAACGGTCGTGCAGCCCCAAAGCAGCGTGAGGCAACACGCCACAGAGAGCGCTTTCATCAGTGGGAGTCCGGAGCATCGAGATACTCTTTGGCCCAGCTCACCGCCTGGATCCGGTTCTTCACATTCAGCTTTTTAAAGACGTTATAGAGGTGGGATTTGACGGTATGCTCGCTGACAAACAGGCTGTCGGCGATCTCGACATTGGAGGCGCCCGTCATCAGATAACGGATGATCTCCTGCTCTCTGGCTGTCAGCAGAGTGTCGTTACGCAGCAGGTAGCTATTGCCCTGGCGATAGTATTCAACCAGCTCGCACAGCAGGTGGCGCGGCATCCAGTACTCGCCCAACAGGATTTTCTGCAACCCGGCAACCAGTCGGTCGAGCGGATCCTGGCGGAAAAACAGACCGCAGATCTGCGGCCACATCAGCAGCAGGTCGCGATCCGTCGCAGTGGGAGCATTGAGCAGCACAGTGGTCGCCATGCCAAAGCGTTCGGAGATCGCCCGGTTCCAGCCCAGTGACTGGCCAGAGCGGATATAGTCGAGATCGATGAGAAACAGCGTGCCGTCACACTGGTTATCTAGCTGATTAATCTCGTGGATTAGCTGGACGGGACGGCTCAAATGAGAGATGAGGTATGCAGCAAATGTGCTGGCCTGCACATTATTTTCAGTGACCAGTGCGATCGGGCATGCGGCTTTCATTGTGTGCTCTTCCTTGAACCTGTAAACCACCTAATCTGGCCGACTGAGTCTACCAAGGAGGTATGGGAGCACAATATTAAAAAAGTATGAGAATGGATCTCATAAATATCGTAACCATATGTTTTTAGTCGATTTAAAAACCGATTCCAATTCGCCAATCGGCCAGCATAACAGGAATATATGGCAGAAATGTGATGCAGGACGCGCCGGAAACAGCTGCAATCCGACCATCACTGCAGCAGGAGCCAACAGTTACCTTTGGCACATCAAGCCGGTTAAGGATGCTGCCAATCCGCTTCGCAACTGTTACTATGACCGTCACATGCGTCTGCGGGACATTGCGCCCCGCACACAGCAACTAATCAGGTATCTAGTCGTGTTGGACCAGGTTTCGACCTGGCCGGTAAATAAGGTGGAAGAGAGATTATGGCCAGTCGAGGCATCAATAAAGTCATTCTGATCGGTAACCTCGGGCAAGACCCGGAAGTACGCTACATGCCGAGTGGCGGTGCTGTGACCAACATTACTCTGGCTACCTCTGAAACCTGGCGCGACAAGCAGACCGGTGAGCAGAAAGAGCGTACCGAATGGCATCGCGTCGTCTTCATGGGCAAGCTGGCCGAAGTGGCTGGCGAGTACCTGAAGAAGGGCTCCCAGGTCTATGTGGAAGGCAAACTGCAAACCCGCAAATGGCAGGATCAGAGCGGCCAGGAGCGCTACACCACTGAAGTGCTGGTCGACAGCTTCACTGGCGTGATGCAGATGCTGGGTGGCCGTCCGCAAGGCGGTCAGGGCATGGGCCAGAACATGGGTGGCCAATCCCAGGGTAACTGGGGTCAGCCGCAGCAGAGCATGCCTGCCCAGCAGCCGATGAATCAGCAGCGCCCGGCACCGGCTCCGCAGCAGAACATGCAGCCGCAAGGCGGTTATGGCCGCCCTGCCCAGCAGCCGCAATCTGCGCCGCCGGTATATAACGAGCCGCCGATGGATTTCGACGACGATATCCCGTTCTGAGATTGACCTTAGAACAAAATGTAAAGAATTGACGCATAGGCCCCTGTTAAAGCAGGGGTTTTTTGTTTCTAACGCCGGGAGAAAGTGTCTTGTATCAATTGGTGATGTTTAACATGTAGTGTACCTTGTAATTATGTAATGTTTATGGGTTGTGGGCGCATGGAAAAGAACTACAGAGTTACAACATTTGTCATGGATAGTGGCGAGCGCTACTGCATGGTGGTGGATCGTGCTACTGGCCTTCCCATGTATTACCCAACTTTGTTTTTAACAACCCAAATCCGCAATAGAGGCAATGCTTTCTCAACAACGCTAGCTGCTGCTAACAACCTCGCGAATTCAACTTCGAAGTGCGACACTCGCCTATGCCGCCTGACGGTACTCTTCGAATACCTTGACAGGCTGCCTGAATCCGAGACATTTCCGAGGTCGTAGGTTGAGCCACTGCTCCGCTCTCCTGACATCCTCGTCCGTGACCTCTCTCAGGTCTGTTCCCTTTGGGATAAACTGCCTCAACAGCCCATTGCTGTTCTCGTTCAGACCGCGCTCCCACGAAGAGTAAGGGTGCGCAAAGTAAGTCTCGGCACCCAGCGCTTCCTCTATCGCCTTGTGTTCGGCAAACTCGCCGCCGTTGTCAAAGGTGATGGTATGCACCTGCTCGATGTAGGGAGTTAACATCTCGATTATCGCATCCCGCACCACCCCAGCCTGTTTGCTCGCGACCCGCTTGACCAGATAGAGCCGGCTCTTGCGCTCCACCAGGGTGACCAGTGCACCTGTGCCTTGCTTGCCCAGCACCGTGTCCGCCTCCCAATCACCGAGCCGCTCCCGGCTATCGACGATAGCCGGCCGTTCATCAATAGAGCGGGCTTCCTTGATGGGAGAACGCAGGCTGCTCGCCCCCTTGCGGTAGCGCTTGTGGCCCTGGCGCAGATGGCGGTACAACTGGCCACCCCGGGCTTTGTCGGCGGCCACATGGCGGTATATCCACTCGTGACTCACCATGAGGCCTATCTGCTTGCCCACCGCGCTTATCTGCTCCGGGCTCCACCACCAGGCGAGTGTCAGCTCGACAAACTGGATGACATCGGCAGATAGCCGAGATTTGGCCGCACTGGCCCGTCGGTGGGTGGCGTGCTGATGCGCATTGTCTGGCTGGTAGCCCTGCGGCCCGGCGTTACGACGCAGCTCCCGGTAGAGGGTGGAGCGATGAACGCCAATGGCGCGTGCGGTGGCAAGGATGGACATCCCCTGTGCGCGAAGCACCGATAACTGGTATCGTTGCCCCTCGGTCAACTGCTGATAGCTCATGGTGATACTGCTTTTACTTTGGCGAGCAGAAGGGTACCACCAATCAGCAGTTGGCCACCTCTCGCCATTCATCCATGAGTGTCGCACTTATTATCTGAATTCCCG
>NZ_JBFOCT010000011.1:0-254470 GCF_040907925.1 Aeromonas sp. s12
TACTAATTACCCGTGAGGCTTAACCATACAACACCCAAGAAGTGTTTCGAGCCTTGTAACGAATACGAAACTACTTACATCAGCTTTCACAGATTGAAGAATTTGCCTGGCGGCCATAGCGCCGTGGAACCACCTGATCCCATGCCGAACTCAGAAGTGAAACGCGGTAGCGCCGATGGTAGTGTGGCATTCGCCATGCGAGAGTAGGACACTGCCAGGCACCCAATACAAGAAACCCCGCTCAATGAGCGGGGTTTTTTATTGGCTGCAATTCAGCACGTCACCGAATTATTAGACTTTCCCCTTCTTGTCATTCATTGATTACCCTTCTAAAGCCCCAAAAAGACCTCTTTTCCTGTTCGATATTTGCTCACTGGTTCAATGGGTTGGATATATAAAACACAGAATGTGATGCCTCTACCTTTCTCGTGATGTTTCCTCTGGTTTAATTCTTCAGTCCATATTGATGGACCAAGGAATCACAATAATTTAAGGAATAGACCCATGTTCAAAAGAACAGTAACGATGATGCTGGCGGCGGGAACCCTGGTATTAGGCGGTTGCGCATCCAATGGTGGTGCAGAGCAGGCGGGGGCAGACAACAGCGACTTCGGTGGCAAGTCCATCTACCTGCGCGGGGAGATGAACGACTGGATGGCGACTGATGAAAGCAAGGTAGTCAAGGTGGCCGACAAGCTCTATATGGCCAAAGGCACCCTCAAGAAAGAGTGGGCCCCCTACAAGTTCAAGTTTGCTGATTCAGGCTGGAGCTGCGGTACCAACTTTGGTTACAAGAGCCCGAGTGATGGTGTTGTCGTGTTGGGTGGTGAGGCGGTGCCGGTTAACCCCTGCTCCAAGTATGAGGACATGAAGTTCTCACCGGATGCTGATGGCGTCTATGAGTTCTATCTGAATATGGCGGGTGAAACGCCGTCCGTTTACGTCAAGAAGCCCTGATCTATCTCTGAGTGTTAAATCTCTCAGCAAATTAATCAGTTAAGTGCCCTGGCGCAGAAATCTGCTGGCCGGGGCATTTTTTTAGGTTAGAATCGGCGCCCTCATGGCATCAGTTGTACTATATGTTGTGTCATTAATTTTATATGGCACTATTGGTTGTGTTTTCTGCTGTTGTCATGATGTCGATGCATTCACATAAGGTTGATTGAAAATGGCTAAATCGAACCCGGTGCTGGAGAGTGAGCTTGGCTCCCGCCTTATCCCCATGCAGGAAACGTCCCTCGAGATCTGGGATAGCAAGTATCGCCTCAAGAGCAAGGATGGCATGCCCATCGACAGCTCTATCGATGAGACTTACCAGCGGGTTGCCCGTGCGTTGGCAGAGCAGGAGCTGGAACCGGAGGCCTGGTATGAGCCGTTCCTGTGGGCGCTGCGCAATGGTGCCATTCCGGCGGGGCGCATCACCTCCAATGCGGGGGCGTTTGAGCACAAGCCTGCTACTTCAACCATCAACTGTACTGTTTCCGGTACCATCGAAGATTCGATGGACGATATCCTTGGCAAGGTGCACGAGGCCGGTCTGACCCTGAAAGCCGGGTGCGGTATCGGCTATGACTTCTCGACTCTGCGCCCGCGCGGTGCCTTTGTCTCCGGTGCCGGTGCCTACACTTCCGGCCCGCTCTCCTTCATGGATATCTATGACAAGATGTGTTTCACCGTCTCGTCAGCCGGTGGCCGTCGCGGTGCCCAGATGGGCACCATGGATATCCGCCATCCCGATGTGATCGAGTTTATTCAGGCCAAACGTGAAGATGGCCGCCTGCGTCAGTTCAACCTCTCCCTGCTCATCACCGAAGATTTCGTCAAGGCGGTGAAAGAGGATGCCCCCTGGTCGCTGATCTTCCCCTACACCGCCAAAGAGGTGGAGCAGGATGGCATTGCGCTGGACGATCCTGCTCAGGTGCTATGGGCCGACTGGCCCAACAAGGAAGGGGTTGTATTCAACGAGTTGGGGCAGGTCGCCTGCAAGGTCTACAAGACCATGCCCGCCCGCAAGCTGTGGAATGTCATCATGACCTCCACCTATGACTATGCAGAGCCCGGCTTCATCCTGATCGACAAGGTCAACCAGATGAACAACAACTGGTTCTGTGAAGAGATCCGCGCGACTAACCCCTGTGGTGAGCAGCCGTTGCCGCCTTATGGCGCCTGCCTGCTGGGCTCGGTCAATCTGACCAAGTTTGTGCGCGACCCTTTTACTGAAAACGCGGCATTCGATTGGCAGGCGTTTCGCAAGGTGGTGGCCATCTTTACTCGCATGCTCGACAACGTGGTGGAGATCAACCAACTGCCACTGGCCAAACAGCGCGAGGAGATCACAGCCAAGCGCCGGCATGGCATGGGTTTCCTGGGTCTTGGTTCGACCCTCACCATGCTGCAGATCAAGTACGGCTCTGCGGCATCCGTAGCCTTTACCGAGCAGGTATCCCAGGAGCTGGCGATGACCGGCTGGCAGGAGTCCCTGCGTCTTGCCAAGGAGAAGGGCCCAGCCCCCATCATGGAGCAGGAGTTCGAAGTGACCGGCAAGATGCTGCGTCTGCGCCCGGAAATGGCGGCTGATGGCATCAAGGTGGGCGACAAGGTGAAGGGCAAGGTGCTGCACGCACGCTACAGCCGTTACATGCAACAGGTTGCCGAGGTGGATCCTGCTCTGGTGGCCGAGCTGGCCGAAGTGGGTGGGCGTTTCACTCACCACAGCAGTATCGCGCCCACCGGCACCATCTCGCTGTCTCTGGCCAACAATGCCAGCAACGGCATCGAGCCGAGTTTTGCCCACCACTACAGCCGCAACGTCATCAAGCCGGGCAAGAAGAGCAAGGAGAGCGTGGATGTCTACTCCTTCGAGCTGCTGGCCTATCGCGAGCTGGTGAATCCGGCGGCCATGCCCTATGCCGATGTTGAGGCGAGCCGTCTGCCGGACTACTTCATTACTGCTGATGACATCACCCCGGCGCAACATGTGGACATTCAGGCTGCGGCCCAGCGCTGGATCGACTCCTCCATCTCCAAGACTGCCAACGTGCCGACCGATTTCCCGTTCGAGCAGTTCAAGGACATCTACATGTATGCCTCGGACTCTGGCCTCAAGGGCTGCACTACCTTCCGCTTCAATCCGGAGGCCTTCCAGGGCGTGCTGGTGAAGGAGAAGGATCTGGAGAACACCCTGTACGATTTCACCCTGGAGGATGGCTCCGTCATCTCCGTCAAGGGGAACGAAGAGATTGAATACGATGGTGAGCTGCACACTGCCGCCAACCTCTACGACGCCTTGAAAGAAGGCTATTACGGTAAATTCTGAGAACGACATTATGGTCAAAAAGATCGACAAGAAAATCGTCGCCTACAAGGTGCGTACCAAGGATGAGCCGCAAGAAGAGCTGGCCCCGCAGGATGACGTGGTGCACATGCACGAAACCGTGTTGCGTCCGGAGCGACTGATGGGCACCACCTACAAGCTGAAGACGCCGGAACATGTCTCCGAGCACTCGCTGTTCATCACCATTAACGACATCATTCTCAACGAGGGCACGGTGCACGAAACCCGCCGTCCGTTCGAGATCTTCATCAACTCAAAGAGCTTGGAACACTACCAGTGGATCGTGGCGCTGACCCGCATTATCTCCGCCGTATTCCGCAAGGGTGGGGATGTCACTTTCCTGGTGGAGGAGCTGCGCTCGGTGTTTGATCCCAAGGGCGGATACTGGAACAAGGGCAAGTACGTTCCATCGCTGATCGCCGAAATTGGCAACGTGATTGAGAGCCATCTCACCGAGATAGGCATGCTCAAGGCGCCGGGGTTGGACGAGCATCAGCAGGCGTTTCTGGCCGAGAAGCAGGCCGAGTTGAAGGCGGCTCAGGAGGCCGAGGAGCAACAGGCTGGCAGCGGTTTCCCGGCCAATGCCGCGCTCTGCTACAAGTGCCACACCAAGGCGCTGGTGCTGAAGGATGGCTGCATGACCTGCCTCAACTGCGGCGACTCCAAGTGCGGCTGACAGACATGCCCAAGTAGTTGAACGATAGAAAAAAGACCGGCCACAGTGCCGGTCTTTGTATTGCTGTTTTTATGCGCAATCAAATCAGGCGGCCAAGTGATTTGTTGCGCGATAGTAAAATCGGGCGTAGCGTTGAGGGTAATAAAACTGTCACGGCCGTGTGGTTTCAATGACATCTGAGATTCACACACGTGGCCCTTCAGTGCCAAGGAGGATGCTTATGGACAATACGGACCGAAAGCTGTTTATCCTGGATACCAACGTTCTGCTTCACGAACCCCTCGCTATCTACTCCTTCAAAGAGCACGACGTGCTCATCCCCATGACGGTGCTGGAAGAGCTCGATAACATCAAGGATCGCAACAAGGATGTCAGCCGCGACGCGCGGGTGGCCATTCGTGCGCTGGAAGATGTGTTCCGCGATGCAACCCCGGATCAGATCACCCAAGGCGTTCCGCTGGCTGGTGAAGCGAGCGGCAATATCTGCATCTTCAGCGATCACCATCTGCCGCAGGATGCCGAGGTGTTTACCGACAAGGAGGCCGACAACCGCATCATCAACGCGGCCCTCTATCTGCAAAAGCACGAGTTGAAGCGTCAGGTGGTGCTGGTCACCAAAGACATCAACATGCGCCTCAAGGCCAAGGGGGCCGGGCTTGCTCACGTTGAAGATTACCGCAGCGACCAGCTGATCGACGATATCCGCCTGCTGGCCAAGGGTTTTCAGGTGGTGCCCGGCAGCTTCTGGGAGCGGGTTGGCGAGTGCGAGAGCGAGACCCACGGCCGCGACACCATCCATGTGATCGATGCCAATCTGCTGGAAGGGGTTCACGTAAACCAGTATCTGGTGGATGAAGAGAATTTCTTCGCCGCCCGGGTACTCAGCCACGATGGCAACAAGATCCGCATCAAGGATCTGGGCCGCGAGCGGCTGATGTCCCGCAAGGCGTGGGGTGTGCATCCCAAGAACGTCTATCAGGGGATGGCGCTTGATGCACTGCTCGATCCGCACATCGATCTGGTGATCCTGACCGGCCCTGCGGGTTGCGGCAAGACCTTGCTGGCCATGGCTGCTGCGCTGGAGTTGGTGATTGAGAAGGGCATTTACGAGAAGGTGATCGTCACCCGGAATACCCCGGAAATTGCCGAAAGTATCGGCTTCCTGCCCGGCACCGAAGAGGAGAAGATGATGCCCTGGCTGGCGGCGGTGACCGACACCCTGGAGGTGCTGCACAAGCAGGACGAGAACATGAGCGGCTCGCTCAGCTACATCATGGAGAAGGCCAATATCCAGTTCAAATCGGTCAACTTCATGCGCGGGCGCAGCATCCAGAACACCTTCGTGCTGCTGGATGAGTGCCAGAACCTGACTGCATCCCAGATCAAGACCATCATCACCCGCTGCGGCGAGGGTACCAAGATCGTCTGCTCCGGTAACCTGGCCCAGATCGACTCCAACTATCTGAGCCCTGTGACCTCGGGTCTCACCTACATCGTCGAGCGTTTCAAGGATTTTGACGGCAGTGCCAACATTTTTCTCAATGGCGTGGTGCGCAGCCGACTGGCTTCGTTCGCCGAGGAAAATCTCTGATTTAGCTGACTATCTTCATATGAAAAAGGGAAGCCACTTGGCTTCCCTTTTTTGATCACGTCACCAGTTCTGTGTCCTTGGGTCACTGTCCAAGGTAGCGCAGCAGCCCCGGGTGGTCGCTGTTTTGCAGAATATCCGGCTTGCCTTGCAGGGCGATGCGGCCCTCGTCGACAAAGAGCACCTGATCGGCAATCAGCTGAGCATCTTCCGGATTGTGGGAGACCATCAGTACGGTAATGCCCTGTTCGCAGGCTAGCCTCGCCACTTCCGCCAGCATCTCCCGGCGCAGGGCGGGATCGAGGGCCGAGAAGGGCTCATCCAGCAGCAGCAGCGGTTTGCCGCGTACCAGCGCGCGAGCCAGCCCGACCCGCTGCTGCTGGCCGCCGGAGAGCTGTTCAGGCTGGCGGTCTAACATCTCACCAAGGCCAACCCGCCCGGCTGCATCGATCACCTGTGCCCGTTCGGCGGCACTCAGGCGCAGGCCCGGGTGCAAGCCGATGGCGATATTGTCGAACACCGACAGATGGAGGAACAGGTTGTGATCCTGAAACAGGGTGGTGACCGGTCGCTCGGCGGGGCCTAGTGGCAGCAGGTCTTCACCATCGAAACTGAGGCGGCCTGATTCCACCGGCACGAAGCCGGCGATCATCCCGAGCAGGGTCGACTTGCCCGCGCCGCTTGGGCCAATCAGCGCGGTGATCTCCCCCTTGGGCAGGGTCGCGCTGAAGCTGACGCGCCAGTCGGGGTAGCTGGTCGCAAGCGTATCAATGTTCAGCATGTTTTCCTCCAAGACCCCGCTCCACCAGCCAGAACAGGGAGAAACAGAGTGTCAGCAACAGCAGAGCGGTGGCGGCCGCCTCGGTCAATCGATAGCTGCCGAGCTGCTGGTAGAGCAGCCAGGGCAGGGTGGTGAGCTCCTGGCTGCCAAACATGGCGATGGCGCCGAGATCCCCCAACGAGAGGATCATCGACAGTGCCATCGCCAGTGCCAGCGGGCGGCGCAGCAGCGGCCACTCCACCAGCCGCAGGCGATGCAGGCCGCGTACCCCCAGGCTGTCCGCCAGCCGGTCATACTGGCGCACCGCCAGCTGCATGGGAGCGGAGAGGGTGCGCAGCACATAGGGTAGCGCCATCAGGGCGTTGACCAGCACCACCAGCCAGGGGCCGAGGGCGAACACATCGGCGAACGGCATAAACAGGATGAAGAGACCGGTGGAGAGCACCACCGCCGGGATCATCAGGATCACCGAACCGCTGGCCTCCCACAGGGCGGCAGCTCGCCGCTGGCGGGTACGTACCTTGAGGTGACGGCTGGTGAGTAGCAGGCCGCTGCCAAGCAGGGTCGCCAGGGTGCCCGCCGCCAGCGCAATCAGCAGCGACTGGCCGCTCGCCTGCCATAGCTTGCTGGAGGTGAGCGCCGTCAGCAGACCGGGGTGGAGGCCGGCGACGACGATGGCCAGCAGCGGCGGCAGAAAAATGGCGAACCCGATGCCGAGCGAGAGCAGATCCACCACGGTCGTGCCCGGCTGATGACGGTCCGGCCGCAGGCAGGGGTGACGGGGTGTCACCCGACTGGCCGGGGTGCTCTGCAGCTTGTGTTGCAGGGCGAGCAGGGCGGCGGTCAGGATCAGCTGCACCAGCGCCAGTCCGCCCGCGGTGGCGAGATCGAAGTCAAAGCGCAGCGCCTGATAGACGGCCACCTCCAGAGTGGTGGATTTGGGGCCGCCTCCCAGCGCCAGCACTGTGGTGAAGCTGGTGAAGCAGAGCATAAAGATGAGACTAGCCAGCCCCGGCAATATGCCGCGAATAAGCGGCCACTCCAGCAGCCGAAAGATGTGGGATGAGCGCATGCCGAGCTGGCTGGCGAGGCGCCAGCTCGATTCGGGGATGCTCTCTATGCTCTGCAGCATCAGGCGGGCCGCCAGCGGCATGTTGAAAAAGACATGGGCCAGCAGGATGCCGAACAGGCCGTAGAGGTAGTTGCCGGGATCCAGCCCCAGTGACCGTAGCTGTTGCGGTAGCCACCCTTGCTTACCGTGTACCGCTACTATGCCGAAGATGGCGATGATGACCGGCAGTACCAGCGAGAGACCAAACAGCTTGATCAGCAGGGTTCGGCCAATGAAACGGCGCCGCGCCAGCGCGCGGGCCACCGGAATGGCCAGCCCCAGGCTTAGCAGAGTGGAGAGCAGTGCCTGCCCCAGACTGAAGCCCAGCACATGACGCAGATAAGGATCTGCGAGCAGGGTGCGGGGGGCCAGTGAACCGGCCTGCCACAATAGGGCCGCGAGCGGGCCGAGAGATAACAGCAGGATCAACAGGGTGGCTACACTGCCCGGCAACCACCAGAGGGGACGAGCCTGTAGTTTCAGATAACGGCTCACTGGGTGACGGCTTGCAGCCACTCGCGGATCCACCCTTTGCGATTGGCGGCCACCTCATCGCTGCTGAAGGCGAGCGGCTTGGCTACGGTGATCATCTGCTCGAAGCCCTTGGGCAGCGGCGTGTCGATCACCGGATACATCCAGTTGCCGGTCGGGATTTCCTGCTGGAAGGCGGGGCTCACCATAAATTGCAGGAACTGGTCAGCCAGCTTCTCCTGTTTGGCGCTCTTCAGCTTGGCAGCCACTTCTACCTGACGGTAGTGACCCTCTTCGAAGGCGGCAGCCTGATACTGGGGCTTGTTCTCGGCAATCAGATGATAGGCCGGAGAGGTGGTGTAGGAGAGCACCATGTCCGCTTCACCATCGAGGAACATGCCATAGGCCTCTGACCACCCCTTGGTGACGGTGACGGTCTTTTTGGCAAGCTCGGTCCAGGCGGCAGGCGCCTTGTCGCCGTAGACAGACTTCATCCACAGCATCAGCCCCTGCCCCGGGGTGGAGGTACGGGGATCCTGATAGATCACTTTGAGGTCGGGGCGCTCCACCAGTTCTTTCAGGCTTTTGGGTGGCTGCTTGAGTTTGTCCTTGTCATAAACAAAGGCGAAGTAGCCGTAGTCGTAGGGGATGAAGGTGTCATCCTGCCAGCCACCCGGCACCTTGATGCCATCCAGCTTGGCAGGATGAGGGGAGAACAGGCCGCTTTGCTTGGCTTCGCTGATGAGGGCATCGTCGAGCCCCAGCACCAGATCGGCCTTGCTGTGGTTGCCCTCCAGCCGCAGCCGGTTGAGGATGGCGACCCCATCTTCGAGGGGAACCAGATTGAGGGTGCAGTCGCACGCTTTCTCGAAGGCCTGTTTGATCTTGGGCCCCGGACCCCACTCGGCAGTGAAGGAGCTGTAGGTGTAGACGGTGAGAGTATCGGCGGCGAACACATTGGCCGACAGCAGGCCGGTGGTGACCAGCAGCAGGGTCTTCATGGGTGGCACTCCCTATTACTTGTTAATAACGAGGTGCCAGCGGGTGAGGGCGCAAAAAATGAGCGCCATGCCTCAAATTCCTCCGCCAGCATTATCTGGATCAGGTACACGGGTATAATCTCAGCGGTAAACCGCACCCCGTTTGAGAAACGAACCGCATTGTATTAACGTTCTTTTGGGTAGACCAGCACAATTGTGCAATACCCATGAGATGACGCCCACCCAACAGAGGATGTTCGCGTGCTTACCAATACCAAGGAAAGGCGTGCCTTTGCGCGCATGGTCATCAATGCTCCGGTCACCGTCTATCAGCAGCAGCTGGTGCTGGAGGGGATCTGCCGAGATCTCAGTGCCAACGGCATGGGGATTGCGGTCTCTGAACACCAGCTCGACATCAATCAGCCCATCCGGATCAGTCTTGCCACCAACAACAACCTGTTGCCTCCCTTTGAAGCCCATGCCCGTATTATCCGGGTGCTGGAGGAGGAGAGCGGGTTGCTGCTGGCGGTAGAGTTTCTGCCTCAGGGTTAATCCTCTCTCCCCATCGGCAGAGGGAGGGGATTAACCTTTCTCCTGAACCGGCTGCACACTCAACTGCTTGCTATCGACCAGCGTTTTGCTGGTCGATGCTATTTGGCCCGCAGGCAAGGTGGCGGGACCGGTAGGTTCGAGCAGCAGGTAGTTCTGCCCCTGCCAGTTGATGGTCACATCCCCCGGCTTGGCGGGCAGGTCAACGGCCAGCAGGGCATGGCCGGGGACGAACACCATGGCCTGTTTCAGTTCGGGAAAGAGCTGAGCCAGCATGGCGGCCATCAGGGTTACCTTGCTGTCGCAGTCGCCCCGGTTCTGCTCCAGCACCTGACGGGGAGATAGAAATCCCTTGCCCTGCCTGCCGTTCAGGCTATCGAGCTGCTGATAGGGGATGCTCTGGATAAAGGTGAGCATATGGGCCACGGTTTTCTGGCGCGCTTCCGTTTCGGTGCTGCCCTGCTGCTTGAGTTGATCCGCCAGCGGAGCCAGCCCGCTGCGACTCTCCAGCGCGATGCGCACATGATCCTGCTTCACCGCCAGCTGCCCGTCCGGGGTGTTGAAGTACTGGAAGTAGTGTTTGGTCAGCCACGCCTGCTCCTCTTTGCTCCGCTTGGACTGCAGAAAGGCCATCGCCTCGCGCGCCTTGTCCTGATTGCGGCTTTTCAGATGCAGCTCCAGCGAGGGACGGGCGAGGGTGAACTGCACCTCGGGGTAGTTCTGGCGCACCTCCCGCAGCAACACTTGCAATACCTCCTCCTGCATTCTCGCCGGGCGATAGGCGATAAGAGGCGGCAACTTGCCCTGTTCGAGCCGGTAGGTGAGCTGTTGGGGTTTGCCTTCGCTATCCTGCCAGCCGACGCTGATCTGGCCGAGGCTGTTGTTGAAGCTGGTTTGATTGGCCCCCGCTGGCAGGGCAAGCAGCAGGGCACAGAGCAGAGGGATTGCCGTCGGTCTCTTCATCATCCTTTCCTGTGGCACGGGCCAGTTCCGGTGGCCCAAAGTGGGAAGCGTAGCGGGCAGTAAAACAGGGAGCCGAAGCTCCCTGTTGATTCTACTCGTTTTTTTGCAACTGGCGCGTTAAATCCAGCTCGGCTGCTTCGCCTCAAAGGCGCTGATGGCGGCCTCGTGCTGCAGGGTCAGACCGATGGCATCCAAGCCGTTGAGCAGACAGTAACGGCGGAATTCATCGATCTCGAAACCGAAGCAGAGGCTAGCTGCGCGCACCTTATTCGCTTCCAGATCCACCTCGATCTCGATGCCCGGCTGGGCGGCCACCAGCTGGAACAGGGCGTCGACCTCCTCCTCCTTCAGACGCACCGGTACCATGCCGTTGTTGATGGCGTTGCTGTAGAAAATGTCGGCAAAGCTTGGGGCAATGATGGTCTTGAAGCCGTAGTCCGCCAGCGCCCATGGGGCGTGCTCGCGGCTCGAGCCGCAGCCGAAGTTCTCGCGGGCCAGCAGAATGCTGGCACCGGCGAATTGCGGCTGGTTCAGTACAAACTCGGGGTTGGGCTGCTGGCCGGCATCGTCCAGGAAGCGCCAGTCATGGAACAGGTGCTTGCCAAAACCGATGCGGTTTACTTTTTGCAAAAACTGCTTCGGAATGATGGCGTCGGTGTCGACGTTGGCGCTGTCGAGGGGGACGACGATCCCTTTATGCTGTTTGAATCCTGTCATCTAAATGTCCTCTTACAGTGCGCGAATGTCGGCGAAGCGGCCGGTGACGGCGGCGGCGGCGGCCATGGCCGGGCTGACCAGATGGGTGCGGCCTGCGCGGCCCTGACGCCCTTCGAAGTTACGGTTGCTGGTGGAGGCGCAGCGCTCTCCCGGTTGCAGCCGGTCGTTGTTCATGGCCAGACACATGGAGCAGCCGGGCAGGCGCCACTCAAAACCGGCCTCGATGAAGATCTTGTCCAGCCCCTCGGCTTCGGCCTGCGCCTTCACCTGCTCGGAACCCGGCACCACCAGCGCCTGCACGCCAGTGGCCACCTTGCGACCGCGTGCGATGGCGGCGGCCGCACGCAGATCCTCGATGCGGCTGTTGGTGCACGACCCGATAAACACCTTGTCGATGGCAACGTCGGAGAGCTTCTGGCCCGGTTGCAAGTCCATGTAGGCGAGCGCCTTGCGGGCGGATTGCTGTTCCATCAGATCGCTGAAGGATTCCGGTGCCGGAATCGGCTCATTGACGGCAATCACCTGGCCCGGGTTGGTACCCCAGGTGACCTGCGGGGCGATATCGGCGGCATCCAGCACTACTTCGGCATCGAAATGGGCACCTTCATCGCTCTTGAGGCTCTGCCAGTAGGCGATGGCCTGCTCCAGTACCTCGCCCTTGGGGGCAAACTCCTTGCCACGAATGTAGTCGATGGTGGTCTGGTCGGGGGCTATCATGCCGGCCTTGGCGCCCAGCTCGATGGCCATGTTGCACACCGTCATCCGCCCTTCCATGGAGAGGCCCGCAATGGCATCGCCAGCAAACTCCACCACGTAGCCGGTACCACCGGCATGGCCGACCTTGCCGATAATGGCCAACACCACGTCCTTGGCGCTGATCCCCTCGGCCAGCTTGCCGTTGACCGAAATGCGCATGGTCTTGGCGCGGCCCTGTTTCAGGGTCTGGGTGGCCATCACATGCTCCACCTCGGAAGTGCCGATGCCGAACGCCAGCGAGCCGAAGGCGCCGTGAGTGGCGGTGTGGGAGTCGCCGCAGACGATGGTGGTGCCGGGCAGGGTGATGCCGAGCTCGGGGCCCATCACATGGACGATCCCCTGATATTTGTGGTTGAGATCGTAGAGGCGAACCCCGAACGCCTTGCAGTTATCGGCGAGCGTCTCCATCTGGATGCGGGCCATCTCGCCGGAGGCGGCGATGTCCTTGGTGGTGGTGGAGACGTTGTGATCCATGGTGGCCCAGGTCAGGTCCGGGCGGCGCAGCTGGCGGTTCATGGCGCGCAGGCCGTCAAATGCCTGCGGGCTGGTCACTTCATGCACCAGATGGCGGTCGATGTAGATGAGGGGGGTCTCCCCTTCCACTTCCCGTACCACGTGGGCGTCGAATACTTTCTGATAGAGGGTCTTGGCCATTGCTTCTCTCTTCCTTGTTTTCTGTTATGCAGCTCAGATCCGGGCGGCGATCTGGCTACCCATCTCGGACGTGCTCTGCACCGGATGGCGGGCGCTGGCCTGATGCAGGTCGGCGGTGAAGTAACCCTCGGCCAGGGTCTGGGCCACGGCCTGCTCAATGGCCTGGGCGGCAGCCTCCATCCCTAAGCTGTAACGCAGCATCAGGGCGGCGGAGAGGATCTGGGCGATGGGGTTGGCAATCCCTTTGCCGGCGATATCCGGGGCCGAACCACCGGCCGGTTCGAACAGGCCGAAACCCGATTCGTTGAGGCTGGCGGAGGGGAGCAGTCCCATGGAGCCGGTGATCATGGCGCACTCGTCGGAGAGGATGTCACCGAACAGGTTGGAGCAGAGCAGCACATCGAACTGGGACGGATCCTTGATGAGCTGCATGGTCGCGTTATCGATGTACATATGGTTGAGGGTTACGTCCGGATAGGACTTGGCGACTTGCGTCACCACCTCGCGCCACAGAATGGAAGAGGCGAGCACATTGGCCTTGTCGATGGAGGTGACCTTGCCACGGCGCACGCGAGCCGACTCAAAGGCAATCTTGGCGATGCGCTCAATCTCGAAGCGATGG
Source organism: Aeromonas sp. s12 (assembly GCF_040907925.1). Taxonomy (NCBI): domain Bacteria; kingdom Pseudomonadati; phylum Pseudomonadota; class Gammaproteobacteria; order Aeromonadales; family Aeromonadaceae; genus Aeromonas; species Aeromonas sp. s12. The sequence goes on from NZ_JBFOCT010000011.1 coordinate 13,203, forward strand.
TACACCTCGGTGTCGAACGCCTTTTCGTTCGCCCCTTCTCCCTCGCGCCCCTTGGGTTGGCCGAAGTAGATGCCACCGGTCAGCTCGCGCACGCAGGCGATATCAAAACCGCGATCGGAGATATCGGCGCGCAGCGGGGAGAACTGCTCGAGGCCGGTGTAGATACGGGCCGGACGCAGGTTGCAGAACAGCTTGAAGTGGGCGCGCAGGGGCAGCAGGGCGCCACGCTCAGGCTGATCGTTGGGTGGCAGATGTTCCCATTTCGGGCCGCCGACTGAGCCAAACAGCACAGCATCGGCCGCTTCACAGCCTTTGATGGTGCTTTGCGGCAGCGGGGTGCCGTGGTTGTCGATGGCGATACCGCCCACGTCATGGTGATCATACTCGAAGGCGAGGCCGAACCTGGCCTGCACCTTCTCCAGCACCTTGACGGCTTCGGCCATCACTTCCGGGCCAATGCCGTCACCCGGCAATACTGCAATCCGATAACTGCTCATACACTCTCCATCCTGATATTGTCTTTGAGATCCCTCTGCCCGTTTTTCCCGACGCTGCGCGCGGTTCCCGGTTCAGACGTTCCCCGTCCCGATGTTGTCATTCCATGCCGTCTGTGTGGCTGCGAGTCCTGCTCAGACGGTTTCCGATTTGATGCTGTCATTCCATTCCATCTGTTTGGTTCCGAGCCCTGTTCAGACGGTTTCTGATTTGATGCTGTTATTGCGCTCCATCTGCTCGGCCACCTGATCGGCGCGCCAGATGCTGTTGATCACATGGAGCAGGGCGTGGGCCGAGGATTCGATGATGTCGGTGGCCAGTCCCATGCCGTGGAATTTGCGCCCCTTGTACTCGGCGACGATATCGACCTGACCGAGGGCATCTTCCCCTTCGCCCTTGCTCTTGAGGGCATATTTGTCGATGCGGATCTCATAGCCGGTGATGCGGTTGATGCACTGGTAGACCGCATCCACCGGGCCATTGCCGGTGGCCGCTTCGCAGATCAGATCCTGCCCCACTTTCAATTTGACCGAGGCGGTGGCCAGTACCGAGCTGCCGCTCTGCACCCCGAGGTACTCCAGCTTGAAATGCTCGGGCTCCTCGTGGATCTGGCTGAAGAAGGCCAGCGCTTCGAGGTCGTAGTCGAATACCTGCCCCTTCTTGTCGGCCAGGGTCAGGAACTTGCCGTAGAGGTGGTCGAGGTCGTAGCTGCTCTCGGCGTAGCCCATGGACTCCATCCGGTGCTTGATAACGTGGCGGCCGGAGCGGGAAGTCATGTTGAGGTTGTTCTGGGTCAGGCCGATGCTCTCGGGAGTGATGATTTCGTAGGTATTTTTCGCCTTGAGCACCCCATCCTGATGGATGCCGGAGCTATGGGAGAAGGCGTTGGCCCCGACGATCGCCTTGTTGGGCTGCACCGGCATGTTGCAGAGCTGGCTGACCAGCGTGCTGGTGCGATGAATTTCGTTGTGACGGATATTGGTTTGCACCCCGAGCAGATCGGCGCGGGTTTTGAGGATCATCGCCACCTCTTCCAGCGAGCAGTTGCCCGCCCGCTCGCCGATGCCGTTGATGGTGCACTCGATCTGGCGGGCCCCCATCTGCACCGCGCCGATGGAGTTGGCCACCGAGAGCCCCAGATCATCGTGGCAGTGGACCGAGATGATCGCCTTGTCGATGTTGGGGACCCGGTTGAACAGGGTGTGGATGATGCCGGAGAACTCGGTCGGCACCGTGTAGCCCACGGTATCGGGGATATTGATGGTACGGGCCCCCGCCTTGATGGCGGCCTCCACCATGCGGCAGAGGTTATCGATCGGCGTGCGGCCCGCATCCTCGCAGGAGAACTCCACATCATCGGTGTAGCGCAGCGCGTGCTTGATGGCGCTGACCCCCATCTCCAGCACATCCTCGAAGCTCTTTTTCAGCTTGCTCTCAACATGGATGGAGGAGGTGGAGATAAAGGTGTGGATGCGAAACGCCTCGGCGACCCGCAAGGCTTCGCCGGCGGCGTCGATATCCTTGGGCAGGGCGCGGGCGAGGGCGCAGACTCGGCTGTTTTTGATGTGGCGGGCGATGGTCTGCACCGATTGAAAATCGCCGGGAGAAGAGACCGGGAAGCCCACCTCCATGACGTCGACACCGAGCCGCTCCAGTGCCTGGGCGATCTGCAGCTTCTCCTTGACTGTCAAACTGGCCGCCAGGGCCTGCTCACCATCACGCAAGGTGGTGTCGAATATGATGACCCGATCTGACATGTGACTTCCCTCTTCCTAAGTTCGGTAACGTGCATCCTGCGGCGGCATAAAAAAACCCGTGCAGGGTGCACGGGTTTTTGTAAATTCCGGCTATGCCTTAGCCCGGCTACAAGGATCCCGCGCGAGTTAACGCGATTAGGGAGATTAGTAGTAGCGGGGTGGCGATACGCATGACGTTGTTATTCCTTCCAGTCGATAACGCTTTTACCAATATCGAGATTTTTATGCTGTGTCAACACGGAAGGTCAGGGGCAATCTGCTGACGTATTTAATCGGATTGTAAAGGATTGCAAATTTCCTTGTCCCATATTCGGCCCATGACCGATTATCTGGTCATTCCTGCTGTGCTCTATTCTCTGCACAACCAGATCGACTTATCAGCATTGGCTGAATTATCTGAGGTGTTAAATGGAAAAACGTAGACCTGGTCGTCCGGTCGGACGTTCTGACATTCGTGACAAGTTGCTTGCTGCCGCCCGTGAGCGTTTTCTCAATACTCCCTATAGCAAGGTAACTACACGCGAAATCGCGGAGCTTGCTGGCTCCAATCTGGCAATGATCCACTACTACTTCGGCAGTAAAGAGGGTCTTTACAAAGCGGTGCTGGGCGATGTCGCCGAGCCCCTCGACCATGCCTGGCAAGATGAACACAGCAATCACAGCCTCAACGAGCTGCTCAACACCTACTATCAGGTGATGGCGCCCAACAGCGAGCTGACCTCGGCCATCTCCAGCGCATTGTCGACCGAGAAGAGCCCGGGCCGGGATTTTGTGCTGAACCGCCTGCTGGAACGTCAGCTGCCGCAGTTCGATGCCCTGCTGGAAACCATGAAGTCCAACGGTGAGCTGGGTGACAACCTGGATCCCGACATGCTGAAGATCTCCTTCCTCAGCATGATGTGGCAGCCATTCGTGATGAAAGATCTCTACGAGCAGGTGTTTGGCCTGAAAGTGGATGAGCACTTCATGGCCCGTCTGGCGGACCACAACTGCCGTCTGATGGAGACCGGTCTGCGCGGCAGCCACTGATTTTGCCGCAACATCGAGATTAAAAAGGGCCATTCGGCCCTTTTTTCATAAATCTGTTATCCCTTGTTCAACGTAACGTCATCCCGCTTTCTTACTCTGCAAGCAGAATTCAGGGAAGGAGGGGATATGAACAAGATCCAGCAATGGGACCTGCAGGTGTGCCGGGTCTGCCTGCTTCACGGCTACAACCGGCAGCAGGCGAGGGTGAGTCGTCTCATTTCCCGCACCGGCGATGGCCCGCTTTACGCTGTGCTGGCCGCCTTGCTCTGGTGGCAGGGGGAGGCAGAGCGGGAGCTGGTGCGACTGGCGCTGCTAGCCTTCGCCATCGAACTGCCCCTCTATCTGCTGCTGAAAAACAGCCTGAAACGGCAACGGCCGGTCGGCTTGCCAGTCTTTATCACTCCTTCCGATCGTTACAGCCTCCCCTCCGGTCACACCGCCGCCGCTTTTCTGATGGCCACCATACTGGCCACCGGCTTTCCGCTCTGGGCGCCCCTGCTGTTTGGCTGGGCGGCGCTGGTGGGGGCATCCCGGTTGCTGCTCGGGGTACACTACCTGAGTGATCTGGTGGCCGGTGCCCTGCTGGGTGGCGGTTGCGCCGTGCTGGCGCTCGGCTGGAGTCACTCATGAGGATACTGTTTGGGGTGCAAGGCACTGGCAACGGTCATATCAGTCGCAGTCGCACTTTGGCGCGAGCGCTGCGCACGGCAGGGGTCGAGGTGGATTACCTCTTCAGCGGCCGCCCTGCCGACCGCTACTTCGACATGGAGGAGTTCGGCGCCTACCGCGCCTTTCCCGGCCTCACTTTTGTCAGTCACGAGGGGCGAGTTTCTCCGTGGCGCACCCTGCAAGCTGCCTCGCCGCTCACCTTCTGGCGGGATCTGCGGTCTCTCGATTGTAGCGAATATGATCTGGTGGTGAGCGATTTTGAGCCGCTGACCGCCCACGCCGCCCGCCGCTATGGCAAGCCGAGCCTCACCGTCAGCCATCAGGCCAGCTTCAACTGGCCCATTCCGCGTTGGGGGGAGGATGGGGTCAGCCGTCAGCTGATGCGCCACTTTGCCCCGGTGGATCAGCCGCTCGGGCTGCACTGGTTTCACTTTGGTCACCCCTTGTTGCCGCCGGTGATCGACCCCATCGCCGCTGCGCCGGATAACGGCGAGATCCTGGTCTATCTGCCATTCGAGCAGACCGAGGCGATCGCCGCCCTGTTGTCGCGCTTTGGTCAGCAGCGCTTCGTCTGCTTTCACCCCGCCATTCGCACCCCGAGCCAATGGCGCAATCTGCGCTTCGAGCCGCCGTCGCGACACGGGTTTATCGCCGTGCTGGCCGGTTGTCGCGGCGTAATCTCCAACGCAGGTTTCGAGCTGGCTTCCGAGGCGCTCACTCTCGGCAAGAAGCTGCTGGTCAAACCCCTCGGCGGCCAGTTCGAGCAGCTGACCAACGGCAAGACCCTCGAGATGATGGGACTGGCGACCCTGATGGATGTGCTCGATGCCAATCTGGTGCGCACCTGGCTCGACAGCGCCTCGCCCGGGGCGGTCTGTTACCCCGATGTAGCAGGGGAGCTGGCCCGCTGGCTGGCGGCGGGCGCTGACGAGAGCGTGGCCTCTCTGTCGCGGCGGCTCTGGGCGCGCACCCTGTTTCCGGAGGAGGTGAGTGATCGCCTGAGCGAGCTGGATGGGGGCGACTGTTTATCCAGTTGCTGGTTATCGCAAGTGAGCGTTGTTGACTAGACTGAAAGGCGATCCCACCAAGGAGAGGACGGAGCAAATGCGCTTTACCAATGAAAACGGCGAAGTCATGAACCTGGCTGACAATCTCACCCTGCACGAGTTGCTCGATATGGGTGTCAGCATTTCGGTCAGTGAAGAGACCGATCCGGATCAGCAGATCTGGCTGGCGGAGCCGGATCAGGACAACTGATTCATCATTCGGCATCAAGCCCACCGCTGAGCGGTGGGCTTTTTTGTGGCTGTTTTCCCCCTCTGCGGAATGATCCGCTGGCCATTCCCCGACTTCCTTCCCTTTTGTCTCATGGTCGCTGCGGCAAGTCATTGAATGTTAATAGCCGGTTGAAATGTATGACTGTTCTGGTCAGATAAAGCCGTGGACAAGCGTTATGAAGCGGGTTAAGTTGGTTTTTCACCCTATTTTCGGGTGAATGACGGAAAAATCCTTTTTTTCTACTGTCGACGGGGCTGAATTGGACCGATCTGCATTCAGATAACAACAAGAAACGGATCGGGCCGTGCCGGGAAGCACGGCATCGTCGGCGGGATTCGCTAAACGGAGCAAAGCCTGGAGGGCTTTATCATGGAGATGTTATCAGGCGCCCAGATGGTGGTTAGAGCGCTGGAAGATCAGGGAGTTGAGCACGTCTTCGGCTACCCTGGTGGCTCAGTGCTCGACATCTATGACGCTCTCTTCGAAAACGGCAAGATGGAGCATGTCTTGGTGCGGCACGAGCAAGCCGCGGTTCACATGGCTGACGGTTACGCCCGTTCCACCGGCAAGGTGGGGACTGTGCTGGTAACGTCAGGCCCGGGAGCGACCAACTGCATTACCGGTATTGCCACCGCCTATATGGATTCCATTCCGCTGGTGATCCTCTCCGGCCAGGTGCCGACCAGCATGATCGGTGAGGATGCGTTCCAGGAGACCGACATGATCGGTATCTCCCGCCCGGTGGTGAAGCACAGTTTCCTGTGCAAGAAGGCGAGCGATATTCCCGAGGCTATCAAGAAGGCCTACTACATTGCCGCCAGCGGCCGCCCGGGGCCGGTGGTGGTGGATCTGCCCAAAGATGTGCAGAACCCGAAAGAAAAATTCCCCTACCAGTATCCCGAGACGGTCTCCCTGCGCTCCTACAACCCGACCAAGTCTGGCCATAAAGGGCAGATCAAGCGGGCAGCCAAGCTGCTGGTAGAAGCCCAGCGCCCGGTGATGTACGTGGGCGGCGGCGCTATCAATGCCAACGCGGATCATCTGGTGACCAAACTGGCGGAGCTGCTGAACCTGCCGGTGACCACCACCCTGATGGGGCTGGGGGCTTTCTCCGGTGTCCATCCGCAATTTATCGGCATGCTGGGGATGCACGGCACCTTCGAAGCCAACAAGACCATGCACAACGCGGATCTCATCTTCGCTGTCGGTGCCCGCTTCGATGACCGCGTCACCAACAACGTGGCCAAGTTCTGCCCAAATGCGACCGTGGTTCATATCGATATCGACCCCACCTCCATCTCCAAGACGGTGCAGGCCCATGTGCCTATCGTCGGCTCGGTGGAAACCGTGCTGGAGCAGATGCTGGAAGTGATCCGCGAGTGTGGCTTCGATAACGACAAGGAGGCGCTGGCGGACTGGTGGAGCCAGATCAACCAGTGGCGCTCCCGTCACTGTCTGGCCTACGAAAAGTCGGCCACCCAGATCAAGCCGCAACAGGTTATCGAGACCCTCTACAAGGTGACCCAGGGTCAGGCGTTCGTCGCCTCCGACGTGGGCCAGCACCAGATGTTTGCTGCCCTCTACTACCCGTTTGCCAAACCGCGCCAGTGGATCAACTCAGGGGGCCTCGGCACCATGGGCTTCGGTATTCCGGCTGCCATGGGGGCCCAGTTTGCCAACCCGGATGCGGTGGTCTGCTGCGTCACCGGCGATGGCTCGGTGCAGATGAACATTCAGGAGCTCTCTACCTGCATGCAGTACGGGGTGCCCATCAAGATCATCTCCATCAACAACCGTGCGCTGGGCATGGTCAAGCAGTGGCAGAAGATGTTCTACGGCGGTCGTCACAGCCACTCCTACATGGAGTCCCTGCCGGACTTCGTCAAACTGGCGGAAGCCTACGGCCACGTCGGCATCGCGGTGAGCGATCCGGCAGAACTGGAGAGCGCCATGGAGAAGGCCTTCGCCATGAAGGATCGGCTGGTGTTCATGGATATCTCGGTCGACCCGGATGAGCACGTCTATCCGATGCAGATCAAGTTTGGTGCCATGGATGAGATGTGGCTGAGCAAGACGGAGAGGACCTGACGATGGAGCATATTATTTCGGTCGTGCTCAAGGAGCTCAAGTTTGGTTCCATCAAAGACGAGATGTGGCTGAGCAAGGCGGGAGAAATATCATGAGGCATATCATTTCGGTACTGCTGGAGAACGAATCCGGCGCCCTGAGCCGGGTGGTGGGCCTCTTCTCCCAGCGCGGCTACAACATCGAGACCCTGACGGTGGCACCGACCGAGGATCCCACCCTGTCACGCATGACCATAGTCACCATGGGTGACGAGCGGGTGCTGGAGCAGATCCAGAAGCAGCTGCACAAGCTGGTGGATGTGCTCAAGGTGTGCGACCTGAGTGAAGGGGAGCATATCGAGCGGGAGATCGCGCTGGTCAAGGCGCGTGCCGCCGGTGGGGCCCGTGACGAGCTGAAACGGCTGGCAGATATCTTCCGTGGCCAGATTGTCGACGTCACCCCCGAGCAGTACACGGTACAGCTGGTGGGCACCAGCGAGAAGCTGGATGCCTTTATCAAGACTGCCGCCCAGACCAACGAGATCATCGAAGTGGTGCGCTCCGGCGTCTGCGGTATCTCCCGGGCGGACAAGGCGCTGCGGCCCTGATGGCTGGCGGGACAGCTGATGACGCGTCAGCTGCCGCAGAGTGAAAGTAAAGAGGGCTCTGCGGAGCCCTTTTTGTTGGGTTTTGCTTTACGAGGGGAGGGGTAATGTTCGGTATTCATGATCTTGCACTGTTTATGGTCTCGGGCTTGCTGCTCAATATCATGCCGGGGCCGGACTCCCTGCTGGTCATGCTGCGCAGCGGCTCGCAAGGGTGGCGTGCCGGTTCGGTCGCGACGTTGGGTATCGGCACAGGTGTCATGGTGCATGTGCTGGCTGCGGCCCTCGGTCTGTCGGCCCTGCTCAGTGCCTCGGCCGAGTTGTTTGCCCTTATCAAGCTGGCTGGCGCCATCTACCTCATCTATCTGGGGTTCTCCCTGCTGTGCCAGCAAGCAACGGGTTCCATGGAGAGAGGGATCACCTTGCCCGCCCTCTCCTATGGCCAGATTTACCGGCAGGGTGTGCTGACCAATGTGCTCAACCCCAAGGTGGCGCTCTTTTTCCTCGCCTTCGTGCCCCAGTTCATTGCACCGGATGCCCCCGACAAGGCGCTCGCCTTTATCCTGCTCGGCTGCATCTTCAATCTGGGCGGCATCATCTGGTGTCACCTGCTGGTCTTTACCACCGTCTATGCCAGCCACAAGGTTCGGTTGTCGCAGCGTCTCGGTCGCTGGCTCAACCGGGGCATCGGCACCCTGTTTGTCGGACTCGGGATCAAGCTCGCCAGCGACTAGCTCGCCGCTTTCTGACCTGGGGCAGGTTATCGTGCGCGGCGCTGTGGTATGGTCGGCGGTTAGCTGCGGGGTCTCTCCCGCGCTCTCTTATCAACGCCAGCATTGTTGGCCGCAGCAGCGAGATCCCTTGCCCAGATGAACATCGCCCGGCTCAAGAACTTTACCGAGATCGTGAAGAACAACTTCAACATCTCGGCGACGGCGGAGAAGCTCTATACCTCCCAGCCCACCCTCAGCAAGCAGATGAAGATGCTGGAAGATGAGCTCGGGCTCGCCCTCTTTACCCGCAAGGGAAAGAATCTGGTCGGCTTGACCAGCGCAGGCGAGCAGGTGATGGAGTTGGCCAAGGGGGTAGTGGCGCAGGTGGAGCAGATCAACCAGCTGTCGTTGGGGGAGCAACTGGCCACCAGCGGGGTGCTGCGTATCGCCACCACCCACACCCAGGCTCGCTACAAGCTGCCAGCGGTGATCACCGAGTTCAGCCGTCGTTATCCCGATGTGGCGATCCAGCTCCATCAGGGGGCGCCTGCCCAACTGGCCCAGATGGTGCAAAGCGGCGATGTGGATATGGCGATCGCCACCGAGTCCATGTACCTATTCGACGAGCTGGCCGCCGTCCCCTGTTATCGTTGGGGGCGCAGTGTGGTGGTGCCGCACGCTCATCCGCTGCTTGACTGCCAGCCGCTGTCAATGGCGGATCTGGCTCGCTATCCCCTCATCACCTATGTGTTCGGTTTTACCGGCCGCTCGAAGATGGACAAGGCTTTCAGCCGCCACGGCCTCTCGCCGAAAACCGTGCTGACCGCCACCGATACCGATGTGATCAAGCACTACGTTCGGCTCGGGATGGGGGTCGGGGTGATTGCCAGCGTGGCCTTCGACGAGGGGGACAGGGAGGATCTGGTGAGCCTCAACATCGACCACCTGATCGCCTCGAGCGCCACCCATATCTGCCTGCGCAAGCATGCCCATCTGCGCGACTACATGTACGACTTTATCCACCTCTACGCCCCCCATATCAGCCGGGAGACGGTGCAACTTCATCTGATCAATCAGCCGCCCGTCGCCAATATGGTAGAGTTGCCGTGGCACTAGCCGCGGGTTGTTTGTCGTACACAGAGCAAAAATACAGAGACAAAAAAAGAGAGGCCTTGGCCTCTCTTCTGGTTTTATCGGTATGCGGGATTAAGCGCTGCGTGTCGCCAGATTGATAAAAATCTGGGCTCCGACCAGCAGGCAGTCGTCATCGAGGTAGTAGGGGTTGGCATGCAGGTAGTTGCAGATCCCTTTGGCCTGACAGCCGCTGCCGAGGAAGAACATGGCCCCCTTGCGGCCACGGCAGGCGTTGACCATATAGCTGAAATCTTCGCTGCCGGTCATCGGCTGACCCTGAGCGTTGATCCCCTCAGAGGGCAATACATCGGCGGCAGCTTGCAGCAGACGGGCGCAGGCATCGGCGTGGTTCTCAACCGCCGGATACCCGGCATAGACCATCTTGGTCTTGAAGCCGCGCAGTTCGCTCTGGGCCACGATCTCCTTGAAGCTGTTCTTCAGGATCTGGTCGGTCTCGGCATCCATGGCACGGATGGTGCCGCGCGCCTGCACATGGTCGGCGATGGCGTTGGGGATGGTGCCGCCGTTGATCATGCCGCAGCCAAATACCGCCGGGCTGAACGGGCTGGTGCGCTTGGCGACGATGTAGTCCATGTCCTCGATGATCCGCACCGCTTCGCGGATGGCATCCAGCCCCTTGTGGGGGGTGGATCCGTGGGCGGAGATACCGTGCACATCCAGCGTCCAGGCTGAGCCCCAGGAGGACATGACACCGTGGTTGAACTTGATGGTGCCGGTTTCCATGGCGCCGTCGTTATGGAGGGCATAGACCTCGTCTACCCCCTTCATGCAGCCCAGTTCGACCATCTTCTCGGCGCCCGGCACCCGCATATCCTCTTCCGCCATCTGGAAGATAAAGCGGACGTTGTACAGCAGGCGATCGCGGTTGGCGGCCAGAAACTTGGCCGCGGTCAGGGCGATCGCCATATGGGAGTCGTGACCACAGTTGTGAGCCATTCCCTCGTGGGTTGACTTGAACGCAACGTCGCTCATGTCGTGCATCTCGAGGCCATCCATATCGGCACGGAAGGCGATGGTCGGCAGCACAGGATCAACTACCAGATCGCCGTGGAAACCGGTGAAGCCCGGGTAGTCGGTGAGGCGATAGTCAAAGCCTGTCATCAGCTCGCGGCAGTAGGCCGAGGTCTTGAACTCGACGCCGGAGGCTTCCGGAATGGTGTGCAGATGGTGGCGTACTTCGTGGCTGAAGTCGCGCAGGGCCAGCAGGGCCGGTTCAATGTGGATGTTGTTCATCAGATGATCCCTTGAATGGAGAAGCCGAGCTGGGCCACCAGCGAGGCGCCGAAGAAGCAGCAGGTGGAGACGATCATGAAGATCAGGATCACTTTCCAGGACATCTTCTTCAGCTCTTCCAGCTGACCGCCCACCGAGAGACCGGCGAAGGCCAGCAGCGGTACGCAGCAGGAGAGGAAGGAGATCTTGGCGACGGCGTCGATAAAGAGACCGCGCACCGGGGTTTCCGGCAGGCAGATGAGAATGCCGATGATGGTGGCATAGGCAAATGCCGGCAGGGAGGAGGGCAGATAGCGCTTGGCAATCAGCGAAGCGAACACCACCAGTGACATGGCGACGAAGCTGTCACCCATCAGCCAGAGCGGAGTGCCGGTAGTCAGGGTCTGGGTAAACATGGCCAGCAGGATCGCCAGAAAGACGAACCGCATATCCATTACGATGCTTTTCATGCTTTCTCTCCTTTGGCAGTCAGGGCATAGATTTTTTCAGCGAGCGGCAAACCCAGATAGGTGAGGGACAGCGCCCCGAGGGCAGACGAGAGCAGGTTCGAGGCTGCCGCGATACTCAGCACCTGCTGAGCCAGCGCTTCGTCGAGACCGTTGATCAGAGCACCGGAAGCGGCGCTCAGCATGGAGCCTGAGCCCACGCCGGAGCCGGCAGCCAGCGCCAGCGGGTGCAGGCCGGTGAGCGGAGCGATACTGCCCAGCACGCTGAACCAGAGGGTGCCGATGACGGAGCCGCACAGGTAGATGGCCAGCACGCCGATGTACTCCTGGGAGCCGGTGCCGAACTTGCCCTGAATCACTGCGACGGACGGCTCACGGCTGATGGAGGAGCAGGCCCCGATGGCGCGACGGCCAAAGCCGAACTTCACCGCCAGCGGGATGGCGATCAGGATTGGCAGCAGGTTGCCAATCTCCTGCAGGAACAGCGGCACGCCGACGCTCAGGATCATCTTCAGGTTGGGGATGATCATCCCCGCGTACTGGGTGCCCAGGATCAGCAGGCTGAAGCCCACCATCTTGCCGCAGAAACCCTCTTCTTTTTCGGTGAAGAGCTGTTTCCAGCCGGGGATGCGATCCTTGACCGGTTTGGCGGAGACAATCATGCCGATGATGACGGCAAAGAGCATCGGCAGGATCGGGATGATGGCGATGCCGATCCTGATCTCCTGTTTGCCTATCAGGTACTGGGCCACAAAGATCAGCATGGCGGTTGCCAATATGCTGACCGTGACCGTCTTGAGGGGGCTGGTTTGCTGCATAGTTTTTTCTCTTGTTATTCCCATGTGTGGCCATCGTCAGGATTGTCCAGACCGATGATGGGGGCATCATAGGGAGCGAAGAGGGGCAGGAATGTGACCTTCATCAAGCTGGCCATATGGCATTTTTTCATGGGGTATGCCCTTTAACCCTCTGGATACCAAGGGTTAAATGTCGTTAACAGAGCGTCAGCATTGGCAGGACAAGATAAGCAAACAGGAGGGAAATGGTGACACCGCCCTGCAGGGCGGTGACGCGTATCATGGCGTTTTGAGGCGGGCACTGCGCAGCAGCAGGGGCAGTTGGTAGAGCACAAGGGCGCCGAGCACCAGTCCGGCACCGGCCAGTTTGGCGCCGCCGAGGGGTTCGCTATAGAAGAGGGTGCTCAGGATCAGCGTCCAGACCGGTTCCAGCAGCATCATCAGGGCGGCGTGGGCGGTAGTCATCTTGCTCAATGCATGGGTGAGCAGCCAGTAGCGCAATGTGGTGGCGATCAAGACGCTCGCCACAAACCACCCCCAGATGCCGTGGCTAACTCCAGCCTCGGGCCACTGTTCGGTCAGCAGTGAGAGCAGAGTGCCGAGTAGGCCGGTCATCGCCAGCTGGATGCAGGTGAGCCAGGTGGGGGCAATGGATTGGGCGAAGTGGCGATGGACGGCAAGCTGGATGCCGAGAGTGGTGGCCGCCGCCAGAAACCAGAACAGCGAGAGAGACACGCCCCAGTGGGTACTGCTGGAGAGCAGCAGCAAACCGGCGATGGCGATGGGCAGGGTGAGCCAGTAGTGGCGGCCGGGCTTGGCTCGAAAGGCTCCCCAGGCGGCCAGCGGGGCCATCAGGGTGGCGACGCTCATGATAAAGGCGCCGCTGCCCAGTGCATCGCTCTGGCTGATGGCGGTGACCCACAGCAGCAGGCTGGCACCGAGCAATGTGCCGCAGCCGGCGGCGCGCAGCAGTTGGGCGCGAGTCGGCGGCGGTTCACGCAGCCAGGCGAGGGGCAGCAACAGCAGCGCCGCCAGCAGGAAGCGGCTGCCGATAAAGGCAGCAGGGGGCAGTTCGCGGATCGCCTCTTTCGAGAAGAGCCAGCCAGCGGCGGCCAGCAGGGTGACCAGTACCATCAGCAGCAGGGGAGTGCGGTTCATCGGGGTCGTCATTGTGAAATGGAGGGGAGAGCATAAAGGAAAGGCGCCAGGTATTGCTACCTGGCGCCTTTCGCATCTGCCTTGAACCGCCGTCGCGGCTCGCGGCCAGCAATCAGTTCATGCCGTAACGCTTGAGCTTCTTGCGCAGGGTGCCACGGTTGATACCCATCATCACGGCAGCGCGAGTCTGGTTACCACGGGTGTACTGCATGATCACGTCCAGCATCGGCGCTTCGACTTCGGAGAGAACCATATCGTACAGATCAATCACTTCCTGACCGTTCAACTGGGCCAGGTAGTTACGCAGGGCCTGTTGCACAGAGTCACGCAGGGGGCGCTGGGTCGGCTCGGCAGCGTGATTGTGAGTAGTTGTTACCAATGCATCAGAAGTCAGGGTTTGTTCGAACATATTCGGTCGGCTCTTTAGTTATCTTGTTAACCTAATCCATCGAAATACGCTTCGAGTGCCTCAAGTTGCGCGTCTGCGCAATCCAGGGCATTGAAGTGCTTACGGAATTCTCGGCCCGTCTCTTCTTCATCCAGATACCAGCCCACGTGTTTACGGGCTATGCGCGCTCCCAGATATGCACCATAAAACCGGTGCAGGTTGGTTACATGCTCGTTCATCAGGGTGCGAACCTCTTCCCTCTCGGGAGGCGGCAGCTTGGTGCCCGTCTCAAGAAAATGACGGATTTCCCGGAAAATCCAGGGTCGTCCTTGCGCAGCTCGGCCGATCATCACGGCGTCAACACCGGTATAGTCGAGGACATACCGGGCTTTCTCCGGGCTGTTGATGTCACCATTGGCGACAACAGGAATCGATACGGCCTGCTTAATCGCCCTGATCGTGTCGTACTCCGCTTCGCCCTTGTAGAGGCAGGCACGGGTACGACCATGCACGGCAAGGGCCGCGATACCGCAATCTTCGGCGATTCGGGCGATCTCCACGCCATTGCGGTTATCCGGATCCCATCCTGTGCGGATCTTCAAGGTGACAGGCACCTCCACTGCATCCACCACGGCCTGGCAAATTGCTTTGACCTGATCGGGGGCACGCAGCAGGGCAGAACCTGCCAACTTCTTATTCACTTTTTTTGCCGGACATCCCATGTTGATGTCGACGATCTGTGCGCCCTGCTCCACGTTGTAGCGGGCAGCAAACGCCATCATCTCGGGGTCGGCTCCGGCAATCTGGACCGATCGCAATCCGCCTTCTGCAGAGTGATCCATCCTCATCCGGGTTTTCTGGGTATCCCAGACATCCGGGTTGGCCAGCAGCATCTCGGAAACGGCCATGCCAGCCCCCAATCGCAAACAAAGTTCACGGAATGGTCGGTCAGTTACACCGGCCATGGGAGCCACAATCAAGGGAGTTTCAAGCGTGTGGGGACCTATCTGCATTCCACGGTTACCATCGGCTTAGGGCGGCGTATATTACGCATTTTTTAGGCAGGAGAAAAGGTTAGTATTTGAGCGTCAGCCATTTTTTTCTGAAAAAAACGTCGCGCCAAGGCTTGCAAATTCTGGAGTTATTGAAAAACGGCCAGATTGCCGGAGACTGATCGCTGTACCATTCGGGTCGGACGCCTGCATAATTGTCAGTCCACTTGCAGGCCCGCTTTGCGTTATGATAGCGGGCTTAAGTCGAGCAAATGCTCCAAACATTTATGCAACAAAAGCGGATTGGGGATCTATGACGTCAAGGTTCATTAAATCACTCTGGCCGTGTCTGATGGGTGCCGTGCTGGGGTCGGCGCAGGCGCAAACCATCAGTTTTGGCGAAGCCTGGACCCGGGTCATCCAGCAGGATGAAGGGCTGGCTGCCGAGCAGGCCGGGGTCGATCGGGCCAAGCAGCTGCGCGAGGCGGCCAAGGACATGTATCTGCCCAAAGTGGATCTGGGGGCCAGCTATACCCACCTCGATCAGCCGATTGAACTTGATGCCCTCGATCTCAATCCGCTGGCCAAGCAGAAAGATCTGATCCTGGCGCTCGGCAGCCTGTTCGGGGTCGGGGCCAACGCATTTGTCACCCCCCTGACCAAACAGAATGTGGTGACCAGCTCGGTCAAGATGCTCTGGCCGCTGTTTGCCGGTGGTCGCATCGATGCGGCGCAGGATATCCGCCAGGCGCAGGTGAGCGAGGCGCAGCAACTGCTGGTGCTCAAGCAGCAATCCACCTTCGAGAGCCTCTCCCAAACCTATTTCGGCGTGGTGCTGGCTGCTCAGGTGGTGCAGACCAAACAGGAGATCGAAGAGGGGCTGGCCCACCATCTGGATCACGCCAAGAAGCTCGAAGCGCAGGGGCAGATAGCCAGGGTGGAGCGCCTCTCCGCCCAGTCGGCCTATGACAGAGCGCGCATCGATACCCAGAAGGCGCGCCGCAGCCTCGAGATCGCCGAGCTGGCCCTTGGCCGCATGCTGAAGTTGCCAAATGCCCAGCCGGGCAGCGGCCTGTTCGTCAACAAGGAGCTGCCGCGCCTTGAGGGGTTGGTGAGCCAGACCCTGGAGGTGCACCCCGGTCTCAAGCTGCTCACTGCCAAGAAGGAGCAGGCCAAGGGGCTGATCCGGGTCGAGCAGGGCAAATATGCCCCCGAGGTGTTCCTGTTCGGCAACTACAACCTCTATGAAGATGATTCGCTCGCCTCCAAGACAGCGCCGGACTGGCTGGTAGGGGTGGGTGTCAGCATGCCGCTGGTGAGCCGCGATGGCCGCTCCGAGACGGTACAGGCCGCCAAGAGCGCCGAGTTGCAGGTCAATCTGCTGCAGGCCAAGACCCGTCAGGATCTGGAGTTGCTGGTAGAGAAGACCTGGCGCGAAGCGGCGCAGGGGCTAGAGGAGTATCAATCCCTCTCTTCCACCCAGGCGTTGGCAGAGGAGAACGTGCTACTGCGGGACAAGGCCTTCGGTCAGGGACTCTCTACCTCCCTTGATGTGGTGGATGCCCAGAACCAGCTGGCGGGGGTCAAGACCCAGCGCGCGGCGGCGGCCTATCAATATGTGGTGTCGCTGGCCCGCCTGCTGGCGCTCTCCGGCCAGATGAACAGTTTCAATCAATATCAGCATGGTCAGGTGATCGAGGTGAACTCATGATCCCGGTCCTGTCTGTTCCTTTTTTCATGTCTTTTCCGACCGTCAAGGGTCGCCCGTTTGTCGAGGTGAAGTGATGAGCCATCCCCCCATCAAAAAGAAGATGAGCCAGGGTAAACCGCTGTTGTTGCCATTGGCGCTGGTGATCCTGGTGGTGTGGCTCGGCTGGCGCTTCTGGCTGGCCTATCAGCCGGAGCCGGTGCACCTGCAAGGGCAGATTGAAGCGCAGCAGTACTCGGTCTCCTCCAAGGTGCCGGGTCGTATCGACGAAGTGTTGGTGAAAAAGGGCGATCAGCTGACCAAGGATCAGCTGGTCTTTACCCTGGCGAGCCCCGAGATCGAAGCCAAGCTGAGCCAGGCCAAGGCCGGTGAGGCAGCTGCGGGGGCGCTGGCGCAAGAGGCAGAAAAAGGGGCCCGAGCCCAACAGATCGCTGCCGCCAAGGATCAGTGGCAAAAAGCCAAGGCTGCCGCCCAACTGCGTGGCAAGACCTATGAGCGGGTCGCCAGCCTGCACCGCGACGGTGTAATGCCGCTGCAAAAACGCGACGAGGCCTGGACTGCCTGGCAAGCCGCCCGCTACAGCGAAGGGATGGCGTGGCAGCAGTACCAGATGGCGTTGGAAGGGGCGCGGGAAGAGACCAAGATCGCCGCTCGCGAGAAGGCCAAGATGGCGGCGGGTTCTGTTGCCGAGGTTGAGGCCTATCTGGCCGATACCCGTATCGTCAGCCCCCACTCAGGCGAGGTAAGCCAAGTGCTGCTGCGCAGCGGCGAGCTGGCGCCGCAAGGCTTCCCGGTGGTGACTTTGCTCGACATGAGCGATGCCTGGGCCCAGTTCCACGTGCGCGAAGATCTGCTGCCCCGCTTCCCGGTCGGTACCGAGTTCGATGCCCGCATCCCGGGCCTTGGCGACCAGATGATGCGCTTCAAGGTGACCCATGTGGCCGTGATGGGGGATTTCGCCACCTGGCGTGCTACCGATACCCGTCAGGGCTTCGACATGAAGAGCTTCCAGGTAGAGGCTCGCCCGCTGCAACCGGTTGAGGGGCTGCGGGTTGGCATGAGTGTGCTGGTTGAACTCTGATGGGACGTGAATTTCGGCTGCTGTGGCAGGACCCGTTCAGTCGTGCCCTGATGAGCTGGGTGCCGCTGCTGCTGATGGGGATCCTCTGCTGGATCTTCTCAGCAGGGCTGGCCCGCGACCTCAAGGTGGGGCTGGTGGATCTCGACCACAGCATGCTCTCGCGCCAGCTCGCCTTCTCGCTGGATGGCTCGGCCGGGCTCAAGGTCGCGCAACAGTTTGACTCCATCGATGCCGGGGCGCACGCCCTGCGCGGTGGCGACATCTATGCGCTGGTGGTGATCCCCAACCATCTGGAGCGGGATGCCCGTCAGGGCACCCAGCCGCAGGTGACGGTGTTCAACAACGGCCAGTTCATCCTCATCGCCAAGCTGGTCAACTCTGCGCTGGCGCAGGTGGTCGGGACTCTCAATGGTCAGGTGGGCGTGCTGGAGGCGATGGCTGACGGCAAGGCGCTACCCGGCGCACTCGGGCAGTCGGTGCCCATCAGCAGTCAGGTGACTGCGCTCTATAACCTCAACTCCAGCTACGCCCAGTTTCTGCTGAGTGCCATTCTGCCTGCGGTGTGGCAGATCCTGGTGGTGCTGTTCGGCCTCAATGCGCTGGCCCGTACCGATCGGCTGGGGCTGGACTGGACCACTCGCGGTGTCTGGTTTGGTCTCTGGCGCACCCTGCTGCCCCACGTGCTGATTGGCTGGGGCTGGGGGATTGTCTGGACGCTGCTGCTGTTCAAGGGCTTCTCCTACCCCATGCACGGTAGCTGGCTGGTATTGCTGGTGGGGCTGGGGCTCGCCTCGGCCGCCTGCGTCACCATGGGGGCCTTCTTTTACGGCATCATCCGGGATCCGGCCCGCGCTCTGTCGCTGGCGGGGGCTTACACTGCGCCCGGTTTCGCCTTTATGGGGGTCACCTTTCCGGTGAGTGCCATGGGGGATTTCGCCCGCTTCTGGCGCAGCCTGTTGCCGGTCTCTCACTATGTGGAGCTGCAGATTGGTCAGAGCAACTACGGTCTGCCGCTCGCATCGGCGCTGCCGCAACTGGGGGCTCTGCTGCTGTTTCTGCTTCCCCTGCTGCTGGTGGTGCGCCGTTACAAGCAGCAGGCCGAGCTGGCCCGTCAATCAGCCGCAGTGGCAGTCGCCGAAAAGGAGCCTGAGTGATGCTGGGATTTGTCGATCTGTTGCGCCTCGAGTTGCGCACCCTGCTGGCGGATCGCGCCATCATGCTGACCCTGTTTGGCGGAGTGTTTTTCTACTCCTTCCTCTACCCCCAACCCTATCTGCATCAGTTGCCGCGGGAAGAGGCGGTGGTGGTGGTCAACGAAGATGGCAGTCAGCTGTCGCGCCAGCTGGAGTTTATGGCCGATGCCACGCCGCAGGTGAAGCTGGTAGCGCGGGCCAATTCGCTGGATGAAGCGCGGCAGCTGATGATGGCCGGGAAGGCGAGCGGGATCCTGCATATCCCCAACCACTTCTATCGGGATCTGATGCTGGGCCAGAGCGTCACCCTGAGTTATGCCGGTGATGCCTCCTACTTTCTGGTCTACGGTACCATTGCCGAGGGGCTGGCGCAGGCCGGCGGCACACTCGCCGCGCAGGTGAAGGTGGCGCGGCTGTTGAGCCATGGCGAGGCGCTGCCACAAGCGGCCATGGGTTGGAATGCGGTGGCCCTCAACGTGGTGCCGGTGTTCAACCCAACCATGGGCTACGTCAACTACGTGGTGCCGGCGGTGTTCGTGCTGATCCTCCATCAGGTGTTGCTGATGGGGGCGGGGATCCTGGGGGCGACCCAGAACCAGCGTAGCTGTCGCGGCGAGCATGGTTACTGGCAAAGCGCGCCGGTGTTGCCGCTGCTGCTGGCCAGAACCTTGGTGCTGGCGGGGTTGTTCCTGCTGCCGGTGAGCTACTTCCTCGGCTTCTGCTTCGATCACTACAACATCGCTCGTCATGCAGATCCGGTGCAGCTTTGGCTGTTTGCCCTGCCGTTCCTGCTGGCGACCTGCTGGTTCGGGATTGTACTGGGAGCGATCTTTACCCGACGAGATCTGCCAACCCAGGTGGTGCTGATCTCCTCCCTGCCGCTGGTCTTTCTGGCGGGCTTTATCTGGCCGCTGGAGCTGATCCCAGCCCCCCTCAACTGGCTGGCTCAGTGGGTGCCCACTATCCCCGGTATCGAGGGTTTTCTGCGCCTCAACCAGATGGGGGCTGACTTCGCGCAGGTTGCCCGCTACTGGTGGCAGCTATGGGGACTGGCGCTGCTCTACGGCGTGCTGGCTTGCCTGTTGCTGCGTTGGCGGCAGCAGTCACTGCCGGTGGCCAGTCAGCCGGTCGTACAGAGTGAGACGACTGCCGGTTAAGCGGGATAGGGCAAGCGCCCGTGAGATAGCGTGTGCGGTAAAGCGAAAACGGTCAGCCCTTGGGCTGACCGTTTTGGTATGTGGTGGGTATGAGCGATTTTACTGCTGCTTTAGCCGCGCTGGAGCGTGGGATCGCCGATGGCGTAGATCTGCCCCACAGCTGTCTCATCCGCCAGCAGGCACAAGCCTTGGACGGCCACATCGGCGCGGCGTACCAGTCCGTGCACCTCCTTGTCCTGACTGAGCGTGGCGCGGTCGGTGGCATCGCCATCCTGCAGGCCCGCCGGGCGCAGAATGGTCCACGCGAGGGAGCTGGTCTGCAGCCAGCTCTCCGCCAGACTCTTGAGACGCACCTCGTGACCGAAGGCGGCGCGTGCCCGCTCCGGCAGATACTGCCAGCTGTCGCCACAGCCGAGGGAGGTGACCAGCAGCAGCCGTTTCAGGCCTGCCTGCTCCATGGCATCGATCACATGTCGGTTGCCCTGATAGTCCACCGGCGCCGTCTGACGGAAGCTGCCGAGGGTAGAGACGACCTGTGCATCTTGCCCTGCACGGACACATGCCTGCTGCACCGCAGCCAGATCCAGCGCATCCCCCTCGATCACCTCAACTCCCAGCGCACCTAGTTCTGTGGCCATCTCGGGGTTGCGTACCAGCGCAACGACCCGGTGACCCTGGCTCAGGGCGTGATGAGTAAAGGCGCGGCCCAGCCCGCGGCTGGCTCCGAAAATCAGTGTGGTTGGCATAGCTGAGCTCCCTTGGCAAAAGGGGCTAGCCTAGTTGCTTGTTCGCCTGCTGTAAATGAGAGTTGTTTTTATTTGTGAGTCAGCAAGGAGGAGAAGGTGCGAGCCGTCAGCGACTCGCACTCTTTGAGAGGGATCAGCCGTTGTAGTTGCCGATGCTGGGGCGACGGCTTGGGCCGCTCAGGTGGATATCCACCGGATTGAATGCCTTGATCGCCTCATAGCTGAAATCACCGATCGCCTGATGCAGGCTCTGGGGCGTGTGGTTGGTGATGATGATGACGCTCTTTGACAGGTTGCGACGGCGGCGCAGCAGGTGGCCGAGGAAGCTGGACTGGCTCTCCGCCATCTTGGCGCGGTTGGCCGATACCTCATCGATGATCAGCAGATCCACCTCTTCCAGCGCGCGGCGGTACTGGTTGCGCTCGTCCTGATCGGGGATCACGTTGAAGAACAGCCGATCGACGATGGAGGCCCACTGCTGGAAGATCACCGATTTCTGGTGACGGGCGATCAGCTCATGCGCCACCGCCCCCGCCAGGGTCGACTTGCCGGTGCCGTAGTCGCCGTAGATCAGCATGCAGCCGCCACCGCTCTTCTCCCAGTGCTCGAAGCCGCTGATAAAGTAACGGGCGGTTTCGATGGGGTATTGCAGCGCCGGGTCACCAGCATCCATTTTGTCAAATACCCAGTCGGGGTTGAGGTCGGCCTGGGCGATCAGCTTCTGGATCCGCTCCTGACGGGCCGCCTTCTGCAGCTCGCGCACCTCGGCGTTGGCCTTGGCGTCATACTCCTTGCGCAGAGTCTCGTAGTCATACTGGCCGCCACCGGTCTCTTGTTGCAGGCGACGAATGCGCTCCAGCAGGCCACCCACATGGCGGCTCAATTCCGGGTCGTGAATACGGTGATCCTGCTTGGCCTTGGCGATCTTCTGGCGCTTGGCTTCGATCTCTTCCAGCTCCTGGCGCAGGGGATCTTGCGGGTCAGTCATGGAATGCTCCTTCTGCTCGATCAGGGATGGGTAGACAAGGGGTTGATTCTGCCTGCAGGCGGGGGCCGCTATCAATCATTATCCGGCTCCTGCTGCGCTGCGGGTTCTTGCGTCTGCTGTTGGGCCAGTCGCTTGGCCTCTTCGATCATCTGCTGTGCCCGTTTGCTGGGGCCCGACTCTGCCGGGGTAGGGGTCACCTGCTGGTAGCCCTGCACCTCCATCGGCTTGCGACGGGTGTAGCGGCGGGTCTTGAGGGCGCGAATAAACTTGAGCATCCATTGATGCTGGGAGTCGAACACCTCGGGTCGCCCCAGCCAGTAGGCGATAAACTCCCCCAGATCCTCTTCGCTATAGCTGGCATCGATCACCCCGCACAGGCGGGCGAGGGCAGGCAGCTCTTCGTCCGGTCGCCACTGCAGGTGCATCTGGAAGGGGCGCTCCGGCAGCGGGCTGCGCAATTTCTGGGTCAGCAGTGGCAATTGGAACAGGCACTGATGGTAGTGCTCACTCTCGGGCTGGGCCTCGACCTGCAGCAGGCCCGCCTCCATCAGTTCATCGAACAGCTCGGTGAGCTGGCGGGCATTGACCTGAAACGAGAAGCCGCAGGGCTCGCCCGGGTCGACCACTGCCAGCGCCCGACCCAGCTCGGGATAGTTGAGCCTTGCCGCCTGATTTTCCAGCACCAGTCGGCGCAGCTGCAGGGTATAGAGACTGCGAGCCGGATGGGACAATCTTGGGTGGGCAAGGGCGCTGTATTCGGCTGGGGTCATGGTCTTCTTCACGAGCTGGAGTGGGGGGCATTATCCCTTATGGCGCCCACTTGCACAATTCGGATGGAGGTCGTAGTCGTGGGGCCTCCCGAGTGAATAGAGCTGCGCGGACGGATGGGGTTCTCTTGATGCCATCGTATGATCGAGGTCTACTTTTGACGCAGGGTTTCCGCGCTGACCGCACTTTTGAGCTAGTCTTAATACCTAAATAACCAATTGACTAATAAGAGCTTTATCAAGATGTCAAAAGCCGGGCTACGGATCCTGGTGGTGGAGGACGAGGCCGTTTTTCGCCACTCGTTAGTAAGTTACCTCGCACGGGACGGGGCAACGGTGTTTCAGGCCGAAGATGGTATTGAGGGGCTATCGGCGGCGGCCCTCTACCATCCCGATGTGGTGTTGTGCGATCTCAATATGCCCAATATGGATGGCCACGAGGTGATCGCCTGCCTCTCTGCGCGCTATCCCCATATTCCGGTTATCGTTATTTCGGCCCAGAGCACCATGGAGGCGGTCGCCAGCGCCTTGCGTGCCGGTGCGCGGGATTATCTGCTCAAACCCCTCGAGGATTATGCGCTGGTCGAGCGCAGCATCGAACAGTGTCTCAACGGCAGCGTCAACCGGGCGCAGCAGCTGGAGCTGATGGATCACATCGACTATTTCAGTGCCCACGACAAGGCGGCCAGCCGCCTGCTGGCGGGGCTCAAGCCGCCGGGCTTGCAGGAGTGGGGCCCCTGGCAGGTCACGTTCAAGGGGCTGGGGCAGTTGTTTATTCCAGATACCTTCAAGGTGAAAGACAAGCTGCTGGTGCTGGTGATGGAGCTTCCGATCATGGGTACGGATGCGGCATTTTGTGGTGCGCTGGTGCGATCCTTGATGAATGTCCCCTACCGCCAGTTTCAGCAGAACGAGAGCCGGTTGCTGAGCCAGCCGCACCGGTTGCTCGACTACCTCAACCATCAGTTGATGGCATCCGGGCTTCGCCACTCCTTTGCCATGGCGGCGCTGCTGTTTGATCAGCATGATGGGTTGGTTTTTGCCAACGCAGGGCTCACCTCTCCCCACTGGCTGATGCGCTCAGGCGGCCTACCCCTTGGTCTGATGCGCAGCAGCCACTACGCCCTGCACAAACGCAGCTGGCATGAACCGTTCGCCCTGCAGTTTCGCAGCGACAGCGGCGGCTCGCTGGATGTGCAGGTTCGTCATCACTGATGCCGCCTGATAAACAGACTAAAACAAACAGGGCGCCGATGGGCGCCCTGTTTATTGTTTACAATCCTGACCGTTTAGACGGTGGCGGATTGCAGTTTCTTCTCTTGAGCTTGCGGCTCTTTGGCCGGGCCTTCGGCACCGTGCATCCAGTAAACCAGACGGTTGGCCATGGTCAGCAGGATCAGGGCGCTCAGTACTGCAGCCAGGGCGATGCCACCGAAGATGGCGATCGGACCGGCTTCACCCACGAAGGAGCCGATAAAGCCCGCAGCGTAGTTAGCCAGGGCAACGAAGCCAAACCAGGCACCCATCATCAGGGAAGCCAGACGCAGCGGAGCCAGTTTGGTCACCATGGAGAGGCCGATCGGGGAGAGGCAGAGCTCGCCCAGGGTGTGGAACAGGTATGCGCCAACCAGCCAGAACATGGAGGTCTTGACGGTGTTGTCACCACCCTGCTGCAGCACGGCACCGACCATGAACAGGAAGCCGATAGCCAGGAACAGCAGACCCATGGCGAATTTCACCGGAGAGTTCGGCTCTTTCTTGCCGAGCTTGATCCAGATAGCCGCAACGACCGGTGCTAGGGTGATAATGAAGAAGGGGTTCAGGGACTGGAACCAGGCGGTCGGCACTTCGAAGCTGCCGATCATGCGGTCGGTATACTCCTGGGTGTAGAGGTTCATCAGACCACCGGCCTGCTCGAAACCGGCCCAGAAGATGATGGTGAACAGACCCAGTACCAGAATAACCTTGATGCGATCCACTTCCTGCTTGGTTAGCGGTGCTTTCTGTTCGGTAGTACGCAGGGCGGCTGCGCGCTGGGCGGCAGTGACGCGACCGATGTCGCCCAGGAAACGCTGGGCCATGGTGGCCTGGATCACCAGAGAGAGCAGCATACCGATACCGGCGCCGACGAAGGCAGCTTGCCAGCCGTAGGCTGTAGCGGCAGCACCACAGATCACACCTGCCAGCAGGGAACCCAGGTTGATACCCATGTAGAAGATGGTGAAAGCACCATCACGGCGGTGATCGCCCTCTTCATAGAGGTCACCCACCATGGTGGAGATGTTCGGTTTGAACAGGCCGTTACCCACGATCAGCAGCGCGAGGCCCGCGTAGAACATGGTGTTGACCATATCCGGGAACATGGCGTGGGGCAGTGCCAGAGTGAACTGACCTGCGGCCATCAGCACGGCACCGATCAGGATGGCGCGACGTTGACCCAGGAAGGTGTCAGCCAGCCAGCCGCCGATCAGCGGAGTGATATAAACCAGACCGGTATAGATACCGTAGAGTTTGAGGGCATCTGCCTGACTCCAGCCCAGGCCGCCGTTGGCAGTCAGGTCGGTCAGATAGAGCACCAGCACGGCACGCATGCCGTAATAGGAGAATCTCTCCCACAGTTCGGTACTAAAGAGCAAAAAAAGCCCTTTAGGGTGACCTAAAAAGGTCCCTTTTGACGGGTTATTCATTGGAACTTCCACCTGTGTCTTATATTTTTTTGAGTTTTTTATGCAAGGGCGAGAAACACGCCTCAATCCTTATAGAGCATGTGTGAATAAATTACAACATTATGATTTGCTGAGATTTTATTTACTCTTGATTGATTTTTTGTTGCAAAAATGAAAAAGGAGCATCATTTGATGCCCCTTAAATACGTCTATAAAAAACAGATTTATCAGCGATTACAACTGCTTGACGAACTGCTTCAGCCAGCCGATGAATTCACCATTCAGCTCGTGATGGCGCACACCATATTCCACATTGGCTTTCATGTAACCGAGCTTGCTGCCGCAATCGTGGCTCTTGCCCTTCATGAAGTAGGCGTTGACCTGCTCCTGCTCCATCAGCATGGCGATGGCGTCAGTCAGCTGGATCTCGTCACCGGCACCGGCCGGGGTCTTCTCCAGCAGCGGCCAGATATTGGAGGAGAGGACGTAACGACCCACCACCGCCAGATTGGAGGGGGCTTCATCACGGGGCGGCTTCTCGACAATGGCCTGCATCGGCAGGGACATCCCCTCGCTCAGGGCCTCGCCCTTGATGTCGGCGATGCCGTACTTGTCCACTTCGCTCTCGGGAACCGCTTCCACCATGATCTGGCTGATCTGGTTCTCTTCGTACATGTGCACCATCTCGGCCAGGTTGTCCTGCTTGGGGTTGCTGGCAACGTCGTCGATCAGCACATCCGGCAGCAGCACGGCAAACGGGTTGTCACCGATCAGCGGGCGGGCGCAGAGCACAGCGTGGCCCAGACCTTTGGCCTCACCCTGACGGACGTGCATGATGGTGACGTCTTTCGGGCAGATCTGTTGTACCTCTTCCAGCAACTGACGCTTGACTCGCTTCTCGAGGGTCGCTTCCAGTTCGAAACTCTTGTCGAAGTGGTTTTCGATGGAGTTCTTGCTCGAGTGGGTGACCAGCACGATCTCTTTGATACCGGCGGCGATGGCTTCGCGCACTACGTACTGGATCAGTGGTTTGTCGACCACCGGCAACATCTCTTTCGGGATGGCCTTGGTGGCTGGCAGCATACGGGTACCCAGACCGGCTACCGGGAGCACGGCCTTACGAACAACAAGAGGAGTCTTTTTCATGGAAAACTATCCAGCGGGATTAAAGTGCGGCAATCATACCCCAAGAAAAATGGGGCAGCCACAGGCTGCCCCATTTGCAACTGATCCATTCGACTTTATTTGACTATTATCATGTCCCTGTTGGCTTCCAGCGTGGCCGGGCCAATGCCATTGACATCCGCCAGCTGATCGACCGAGGTGAACTTTCCCTGTTTTTCCCGATAGTCGACGATGGCTTGTGCCTTCTTGTCACCAATCCCTTTCAGGCTGGTGAGTTCGGCAAGGGTGGCGGTATTGATATTCAGCTTGCCGGACTCCTTGGCAACCGCGGTTGTGGTTGTTTGCTTGGGCGCTGCCTTATCTGCGGCCAACGCGGGTTGGCTGAACAGTGGCAAGCAGGTCAGCAGCATGACTGCAGAGAGCTTCTTCATCAGCATTTCCATTCCTCCATGATGTGGATATTGCCGAGTGGCACATTGATGAATAGCGTATCAAACGGGTCTTTTTCACTGCTATTTCTAACAGGTCAAATCCTCATGCCGATGGCGAAATATTTGCTATAAGCGCTTCGCTATGAATGCCCTCATATATCTAAGAGTATGATCTTGAATCTATTTTAGATGCATCTTTAAGGTGGCGGACACGCTTTCCCGCAGAGTTACGCTCGAAACATTTCTTGCACATCACATGGCATTATTCTACATAACACTGTGCTGATGGCATGTTTCACTGGTCTTCAAAAAAGAACCAATAAAAAAGGCTGCTCACCTGGGGTGAGCAGCCTTTGTGATCGGTTTTTTCAGACTAAAGCTGATTAGGCTTGTTCGTCAGCCTGGGCAGCCTGGATACCGGTCAGGGCGATGGTGTAGACGATGTCGTCAACCAGGGCGCCACGGGAGAGGTCGTTGACCGGCTTGCGCATGCCTTGCAGCATGGGGCCGATGGAGACCAGGTCAGCGGAACGCTGCACCGCTTTGTAAGTGGTGTTACCCGTGTTCAGGTCAGGGAAGACGAACACGGTGGCTTTACCTGCAACCGGTGAGTTCGGTGCCTTGGACTTGGCCACGTTCTCCATGATGGCCGCGTCGTACTGCAGCGGGCCGTCGATGATGAGGTCGGGGCGCTTGGCCTTGGCCAGCTCGGTCGCTTCACGCACTTTCTCTACATCGGCACCGGCGCCAGAGGTACCGGTAGAGTAGGAGATCATGGCGACGCGCGGCTCGATGCCGAAAGCGGCAGCGGAGTCGGCGGACTGGATGGCGATCTCGGCCAGCTGCTCGGCGGTGGGATCCGGGTTGATCGCGCAGTCACCGTAGACCAGCACCTGGTCAGGCAGCAGCATGAAGAAGATGGAGGAGATCAGGGAAGAGCCCGGAGCTGTCTTGATGATCTGCATCGGCGGACGGATGGTGTTGGCAGTGGTGTGGACCGCGCCGGATACCAGGCCGTCAACTTCATTGCGCTCCAGCATCATGGTACCCAGTACCACGTTGTCTTCCAGCTGCTCGCGGGCAACCACTTCGGTCATGCCCTTGTTCTTGCGCAGCTCGACCAGACGCGGCACATAGCGCTCGCGCACAACGGCCGGATCGATGATTTCGACGCGATCGGTCAGTACCACACCCTGCTGTTCGGCAACGCGACGGATCTCTTCCGGATTACCCAGCAGTACCGGACGGGCAATGCCACGCTCGGCACAGATGGCGGCAGCCTTGATGGTGCGCGGCTCGTCGCCTTCCGGCAGCACGACTCGCTTGTTGGCCTGACGGGCCAGCTCGGTCAGCTGATAACGGAATGCTGGCGGGCTCAGGCGACGGGAACGGGTAGAGCTGACAGTCAGCGACTCGATCCAGTGCTTGTCGATGTGGCCAGCGACGTAGTCCTGTACCAGCTCGATACGCTCGCGGTCATCTTCCGGAATATCGACGTTGAAGTTCTGCAAGCTGACTGCGGTCTGCCAGGTGTTGGTACCGGTCATCATGATCGGCAGGCCGGTGGCCATGGCCTGTTGGCACAGCGCCATGACCTGCGGCTCCGGATGATAGTTACCAGTCAGCAGCAGGGCGCCCAGCTTGACGCCGTTCATGGCGGAGAGGCAGGCGGAGACGATGACGTCAGAGCGGTCGCCGGAGGTCACCAGCAGGCTACCCGGACGGAAGTGCTCGACCATGTTGTGGATGGAGCGGGCGCAGAAGGTCACGGTCTGCAGGCGACGGCTGTCCAGCTCGCCTTTGTGCAGGATCTTGGCGGCCAGATGCTTGGCAAGATCCTTGGCGCGCGGGGCGATCAGCTGGGTGTTCCAGGGGATGCAACCCAGGATGCGCAGGGGGCTCTTGCCGAACACTTGCAGCACTTCCAGGTTGTGAGCCGCGTCAGAAGCGTGGTGATGGGCTTCGAACATCTCGGTCAGGTCAGGGCGGGTTACGCCATGCTCGTCAACCGGTGCGCCCACCTTGTTGATCACGCAACCAACGATGCGGGGGTTGTTGACACCACCGAAGTTGGAGCAGGCCAGCTCGATGCGCTCTTTCAGCTTCTGGCTGGAGTCATGGCCCGGGTGGGTCACGAATACCATATCAGCATCCAGCGCCTTGGCCACGTCGTAGTTCAGCTTGTTGGCAAAGGGCTGCTTGTCGGTCGGCACCATACCTTCGACAACCAGCACTTCGGCACCACTGGATTTCACGTGCTCTTCGAAGCGGGCAACGATCTCTTCCAGCAGGATATCGGTGTTGCTGGAGCTGATCATGTTCTCGGCGTAGGAGAGGGTGAACGGCTCGGGCGGGTTGATGTTGGCAGCAGCGCGGATAACGGCGGTTGAGCGCTCGGCACCGGTTTCACCCGGACGCGGCTGGGCAACCGGTTTGAAGAAGCTGACATTGACACCGTGACGCTCCATGGCGCGAACAACGCCCAGACTCACGGAAGTTACGCCGACACCAGTGCCGACCGGGATAAGCATAATAGTGCGTGCCACTTTATACCCCTTGTTCATTTTTTGGGATCAGGAAAAGGCCGCCCTGGTGGGCGGCCTCGAGTTACTGCGTCAATTAAGCGCCGACCAGTTCCAGCGCGTCGTGGGCGATAACCCACTCTTCGTTGGTCGGGATAACCAGAGCCTTGGTAGAACCAGCCTTGGTGATCTCGCCACCCTTGCCGAAACGAGCCTTCAGGTTGGCGTCGTGATCAACGTCAAAGCCCAGCAGACCCAGCTTGTTCAGGGTGATTTCACGGATCGGGGCAGAGTTTTCACCGATACCACCGGTGAAAACAACGGCGTCCAGACGACCGTCCATGGCGGCAGCGTAGGCGCCGATGTACTTGGCCAGGCGATAGCAGTAAACGTCCATAGCACGCTTGGCTTCTTCTTTGCTGTCGTAGTTGTCTTCAACGAAACGGCAGTCGGAGGTCACTTCGGTCAGACCCTGCAGGCCGGACTCTTTGGTCAGCATGGTGTTGATATCAGCAACGCTCATGCCCAGCTTGTCGTGCAGGAAGAAGATGATGGCCGGGTCCAGATCGCCGGAGCGGGTACCCATCACCAGGCCTTCCAGCGGGGTCAGACCCATGGAGGTATCAACAGACTTGCCGTTCTTGATAGCGCAGACGGAACCGCCGTTGCCCAAGTGGCAGTTGATGATGTTCAGCTCTTCAACCGGCTTGTTCAGCTGCTTGGCAGCTTCCAGGCTGATGTAGTAGTGGCTGGTGCCGTGAGCGCCGTAGCGACGGATGCCGTTCTCTTTGTAGAGCTTGTACGGCAGAGCGTACAGGAAGGCTTCTTCCGGCATGGTCTGGTGGAACGCGGTATCGAATACGGCCACGTTCTTGTCAGCCAGCGCCGGGAATACGCGGCGAGCTTCACGGATACCGATCAGGTGAGCCGGGTTGTGCAGCGGTGCGTACGGAACAGCGGCTTCGATGCCGGCAATCACGTCTTCGCAGATGACAACGGAAGAGGTGAAGCGCTCGCCGCCGTGAACAACACGGTGACCGATGGCGATCAGGTTCTTGGACAGTTCCGGATTGAGCGGCAGGATCTTGTTGACGATGAAGTCCAGCGCTTCCTGGTGAGCGGCACCCGCGCCCAGATCGGCACTGCCTTTCTCGCCATTCAGTTTCCACTTGATGCGGGCATCGTCGAGGTTGAAGCACTCGGCCAGGCCGGACAGCAGGTCATCACCGGTGGTTGCGTCAATGACGGCAAACTTCAGGGAAGAGCTGCCACAGTTAAGAACAAGAACCAGCTTACTCATGAATAAATCCTATCGCAGATTGGGTTGTGTAGGCGGATGCGTTGGACGCGGTGCGGCCAAAAACTTTCAACTTATCCTTATGAGGGTTGGCAATCTGTTGCTTGCCCCTTGTATAGTGATACAAGACCCGAAATCCAGACGTCCCTGACAGGTCAATAGCAAGAAGCTTTTGACGCAAAAATGGGCGTACAAAGGATAACCCGATTGTTGAAAAATAACAAAGTCATCCTCAACCTTTGTTACTTTGCATCAAATTTTGTCGAGGTTTTGCCGTTAGTACGTTCAAAAAGCGCTCGGAGGTAGTATGAGCATGAACATTTTTGGAACTAAGTTACAGCAAGGCCGCCATTATATGACGCTTTGGCCGCGCCGTCCCGAGCTCAATTCGATGTTTCCTGAAAATCGGGTGATCAAGGCGACCGAATTCGCTCTCAAGGTGATCCCCGCGCTGGCGGTGTTGAGCGTGATGCTGCAGTTCCAGTTTGGCGAGCTGCACTACTGGCCCTCCGTCATCACTTCCGTGCTGTTTCTGCTCAGTTTGCCGCTGCAGGGTTACTACTGGCTCGGTCAGCGGGCCGACACCCGTTTGCCCCCGTCGCTGGCGAGCTGGTATCGGGAGATCAACGGCAAGATGAACGAGCAGGGCGGCCGCCGTCAGCTGGTTTCCCAGCCGCGCTATGAAGAGCTGGCCGATACCCTCAAGGCTGCCTTCCAGCAGCTCGATAAATCCTTTCTCTACGAATAACCCGTATCAGATGCAAAAAAGGCGCCAGTGGCGCCTTTTTTGTTGCGGTCGGTGTGTGGATCACGCTGCCAGTATCTTGCGGATTTCCTGGATGGAGAGCTTGTACTGACGTGGACACTGACGCCACACCTGCAGCATCCGCTGGTACTTGTCGTGCATGGCGATGTCGCTGGAGAGCTCGTCGCACGGGCACTTGAGCTCGGGGAAGCGCTTGTCCACCTCCAGCAGGAAGCAGACGTAGTCAGCCAGCTCACGCTCCTGGCTGCGGCTGTAGCCGTTGAACTCCAGCCGACTGGCGTTGATCTCGCCCTGATCGGCGGCATCCAGATTGCCCCATGAGATGGCCAGTGCGTGGTGCAGCTCCAGGGTGTCGATCACCTCCTGGCAGGTCGCCAGATCCAGATGGCCGAAGCTCTTCTCCAGCTCGAGGATCTGCAGGCAGTAGCCGCGCTCGATGATGGTGCTGGCGCGCTGGTAGATGTCCGCTTTCTCCGGATTGAGTTTCGCCAGAATTTCGTACTGGTTGCTCAGGATCAAACGCTCAGTGTTGCTCATGTTCATGGGATATCTCGCTGGAAGATGATTCTGGGGCCACGTTAACCCATATATAAAATGAATTTTTTGATCTGGGCGGGGGAGTTGGTGAGAAAAATCCGCTGGCAAGGGGCGGCTGACCAGACAAAAAAGGCCTGCATGGCAGGCCTTTCAATGATGCTGGGGAGGGTTACCCCTTGAGGAAATCCAGTACCACCTGATGGTGATCGCTGGTTTTGAACTTGTCGAAGTGGTGGGCAATCTTGCCCTCTTCGTCGATCAGGAAGCTCTGGCGGTGAATGCCGTCATACTCCTTGCCCATGAACTTCTTCGGGCCCCAGACGCCAAAGGCATCGGCGACGGCGTGGTTCTCATCGGCCAGCAGAGTGAAGTTGAGCTGGTCCCGCTCTTCGAACTTTTTCAGCCGTTTGGCCGGGTCCGGGCTGATGCCAAGCACCACCACATTGAGGGCGGCCAGCTCGGCGTTCACATCGCGCAGGCTGCAGGCCTGGGTGGTGCAGCCGGGGGTCATCGCCTTGGGGTAGAAATAGACCAGCACCTTCTTGCCGCGCAGGCCAGCGAGGCTGACCTGATTGCCATTCTGGTCGGGCAGGGAGAAATCGGGGGCGGGGCTGCCAGCTTGTAGTGGTTGCATGGGGTCTCCTCGGGTAAAACGCCCTCAGGCGTGTTTGCGATTGACGATAAACTCGAACGATTCGGCACCCAGTTGACGACAGAATTCGGCGAAGGCGGTTTGCGAACCTTCCACTTCACCCTCTCTGGCCAGATTGAGCTGAAAACTGATCTTGAGCAGGTTGAACGGCTGCTGCTCCAGGGTCATGGATTGCATCGCCTGAATGTTCCAGCCATGTTCGCTGAAGAACTGGGTGCACTGGCTTACGATGCCGGGCTCGTCGCGGATCAACAGGTCGGCACTGGCGCGGATGTCATACTGCAGGGACTGGTGGCGTTCGGTGCGTTTCATCATGGTGATGAGATCCCACTCCTGGCTACGCAGGGGCAGGCTGATTTCGAGTTGCATCATGCTGTTCCAGTCGCCCGAGAGCAGCATGATAAAGGTAAATTCATTGCCGAAGATGCCAAGGCGGCTGTCCACAATGTTGCAACCACAGCCACTGACGTGGCGGGTAACTTCATTGACGATGCCAGGCCTGTCCGTGCCGATGGCCGTTACGACCAGGTAGTGAGTCATAAATCTTCTCTCGTCCGTTATTTCGTTGCGAAAGCCGCGCTGGCAAGCCAACCCTCCGGCGCTGATGGCCACTCCCTGAGGGACGCTGCCGACTTTCGTTCATTACTTTTTGTTCCGGATGGTATCACGGCTTGCCCCCTCTCTCCCTTGTTTTTCAAAGGGGGCAGCTTTACCATTACGCCCCTGAAAATCGGGAGAAAAGTCCATGTTACGCGGTAGTATTGTTGCGCTCGTTACCCCCATGCTGGCTTCAGGTGAAGTCGATTGGGCCAGTCTGGCCAAACTGGTCGACTATCATGTCAGCGCCGGGACCAGCGCCATTGTTGCGGTGGGTACCACGGGGGAATCGGTGACCCTGAGCGAGCAGGAGCATATCGCCGTCGTTGAAAAGACCGTTGAGTATGCCGCCGGACGCATTCCCGTCATCGCCGGTTGCGGCTCCAACAATACCGCCCATGCCATTGAATTGGCAAAGCGACTGGCCAAAACCGGCGTGGTAGCGGGCCTCTCGGTGACTCCTTACTACAACAAGCCCACTCAGGAAGGTCTCTATCGCCACTATTGTGCGATCGCCGAGGCTAGTGGTCTGCCCCAAATTCTTTATAATGTGCCCGGTCGCACCTGTTGCGATCTCAAACCGGAGACCGTGGCCCGTCTGGCCAAGGTCCCCGGCATTATCGGTTTGAAAGAGGCAACCGGCGATTTGAGCCGCACCCCGCTGCTGCGCGAGCTGTGCGGGCCGGAGTTTGCTCTCTACAGTGGTGACGATGCCACTGGTTGTGATTTTATGCTGCAAGGTGGCGATGGCGTGATTTCGGTCACCACCAATATTGCAGCGGCCCAGATGGCCGACATGTGTCGTGCTGCGCTGGCCGGTGATGCCGGGCAGGCGCATGACATCAACAATCTCTTGATGCCGTTGCACAAGACTCTGTTCTGCGAACCGAGCCCCACCCCGGTGAAATGGGCCTGTGCCCAACTGGGGTTGATTGCAACAGCCACCTTGCGTCTGCCGCTGGTTGACCTCACCCCCGAGGGCGAACAGCTGATGGCGCGAGCACTGACCACAGCGGAGTTGATGGCGAGTGTTTAAATCTAATGGAAAGGGAAATAGAGCCCGTCTGGTGCTGAGCGTTGCGACTGTGGCCGTATTGGCCGGTTGCAGCACCCCCCAGGATCGCAAAATGGCCAACCGCGACTTCGGTTATGAAGATGCCCGCCTCGAGGGCCGCGCGTTCTTGATCCCCGCAGGATTGAGTGCCCCCACCTTCAACAGCCAGTACGATATCCCGCCGCTTCCCGAGAGCAGCCGTGAAGGTGCCCTCGGCGCCCAGGTCGATGTGCGCCCACCCGCTCAACTGCTGACCGTGGTACCGGGCAGTCAGGTGGTGCAGACCGCAACCGAACCGACCGTTGCCTTCTATGCCCTGAGCACCAGCCAGAGCGTGGAGCGCGATACTTGGTCGTTCCTGATGAACTTCCTGGCCAAGTACAAGGTCACCACCGAGAAGCTGGATCAGCAGGATGGCGTATTGCAGACCGGCTGGTTTGACAACACGGTCGCCCTCGATGGCTGGGGTGAAGATGACGAAGACTTCAAAATCCGTCAGCGTTACCAGTTCACCGTACGCAACGATGCCCAGCGCCACGCCGTCAACATGTCGGTCCGGGTGCTGGATCACGAAGAGACCATCGACGGCGAGACCAGCAACAAGCTGACCCCTGCCGATGCCCAGCGCTATGCCGCGCGAGTGCTGAACCAGTTCTCTCTCTATTACGACAGCCAGCTGAAAGCCCGCGAGCAGCACAAGTCCAACGATGGCATGGGTCTGCAACTGGGTCTGGACAACAACGAACTCAGCGCCTGGATTGCCGAAGGCTCCTTTGATCAGGTGTGGCGTCGCCTCAACCAGGTACTGCCCGCTTACGGTTTCACTATCAAGGATACCCAGCAGTCTCTGGGCTGGATCGACGTCGAGTACGAAGAGCCGGGTGCCGAGTTCTGGAAGGCGAAAGGGAGCGAACCGTTCAAACTGGAGGAGGAGAAATACCGCTTCCAGCTTGGCGAAATGGCGGGAGGCAAGACCTCCATCACCCTGTTCGACAAGGACAAGAAGCCGGTATCGTCCGGGGTTATCTCCCAGATGTATATCAGCCTGTCCGAGGCGTTTGCCAAGGGGCTGGCCGATCAGGCAGCAGCAAAAGCAGAATAAATACAGGGGCCTTGTGCCCCTGTTTTGTTATCAGAATCCCCCTGAAAACGCGGGGATTCCGAGTGGTTTTCGATGATGCGAGCCCCCTTGCCAGCCCGTTGCAAACAGAGCGTGCAGGTGAGGAACTCGCGATGTTTACCCCCCACAAACAGGAAGTGTTATTAGCCATGAGTCTTGCAGATCAAGTATTGGCGGTGAATGACGATTTACCGATCCGTACCGATAAACCTGTCCATTCCGGCAAAGTGCGCAGCGTCTACTGGTTGACCCCCGAAGACAGTGCCCGGCTCATAAAAGAGAAAGGCTATGATGTGCCGGCCGATGCGCCCCTCGCCCTCATGGTGATCAGCGATCGCATCTCTGCCTTCGATTGCATCTGGCAAGGTGTGGATGGCCTGAACGGCGTACCGGGCAAAGGAGCTGCGCTCAATGCCATCTCCAGCCACTGGTTCAAGCTGTTCAAGGGGAAGGGACTGGCCGACAGCCACATTCTGGATATTCCGCACCCCTTCGTCTGGATCGTGCAAAAAGCCCGTCCGGTGATGATCGAGGCGATTGCCCGCCAGTACATCACCGGCTCCATGTGGCGTGCCTACAAGGATGGCGAGCGCGAGTTCTGCGGCATCACCCTGCCGGAAGGGCTCAAAAAGGATCAGAAACTGCCGGAGATCCTCATCACCCCTTCCACCAAGGGCGTGCTGAAAGGGCTGGATGGCGTGCCGGAAGCCGATGACGTCAACGTCTCCCGTGCCGATATCGAGCGCCACTATAAAGGCTTCAACTTCAGCAAACCGGCCGACATCGACCGCTACGAAGTGCTGCTCAAAGAGGGCTTTAACGTTATCAGCGACGCGCTGGCCGGGCTGGATCAGATCTTCGTCGATACCAAGTTCGAGTTTGGTTACGTCCACGATGCCGCCGGCAACGAGAAGCTGATCTACATGGACGAAGTGGGCACCCCCGACAGCTCCCGTATCTGGGATGGCGCGGCCCTGCGCGACGGTCAGATTGTCGAGAAGTCCAAAGAGGGTTTCCGTCAGTGGCTGCTCAACCACTTCCCGGATCCGGACATCCTGCTCAACAAGAACCGTATGCCGGAACGTTTTGCCCTGGCCCGCGACAACAAGCTGCCTACCGAAGTGATGATGGATATCTCCAACACCTATGTCGGGATCGCCGAGAAGATCATCGGCCACAAGCTGGCGCGTTCTGCCAATCCCAAGCAGGAGATCATCGAGGTGCTGCGCGATCAGTACGGTCTGATCGACTAAGGGTTGCGCTCTTTTTTTGTCGTCAACAAACAAACGTTTGCCGATGGCGAAGGAGATAGGCAGAGAAACAGACGGGCCCCGCTACGGGGCCCGTTTTTATTGCTGGTCTGGCGGCAAGCGTGCGGCGATCAGCCGTTGACCCTGAACACCTGACCTGTCTGGATGCCCAACACCGACTTCTTGTAAGCCTGCGCCACCTTGGCGGCTGGCACCGGCACGAACCCCGGGAAGAAGTCGGCGTATTTGTCCATCGACTCCGCCAGCACGGTGGGGCTCACCACGTTGATGCGAATGCCCCTTGGCAGCTCGCAGGCGGCCGCTTTCACAAAGTGATCGATGGCGCCGTTGACGGTGCTGGCGCTCACGCCCCAGTTGATCGGCTCCTCGCTCAGAATACCGCTGATCAAAGTGATGGAACCCTTGTCAGTCAGATAGGGAATGGCGGCTCGGGTCAGGTTGATCTGGCCCATCAGCTTGCTCTCCAGTCCCACCTGCCACTGCTCGTCGGTCATCTCGGTCAGGCCGTTGAAGGCCACGCTGCCGCTGGCGACAACCAGTGCATCAAACTGGCCCACCTGGGCAAACAGCGCCTTGATGGAGGCGGGATCGCGCATGTCGACCGTGGCATCACCACGGCTGTGGCCGACCCGGATCACCTGATGATCTTTGGCAAGCAGTTCACTGACAGCGGAGCCGACGGTGCCGGAGGCACCCACAATCACAATTTTCATCTGCATCACTCCTGGTTGGGATGTATCGATTCTAGCGCAACAGAAAATGCGAAAAAGCGCGTAAAATAAACCCATTGTTTCCATATTGGAGCTAATGATGGATATCGCCCATCTGGCCAGCTTTTACGAAGTGGTGCTGCGCGGCAGTTTCTCGGCTGCTGCCGATACGCTGGGGGTCAGCAAGGGGATGCTGAGCCGCCATGTCAGCGCGCTGGAGACCTCCCTCAATGCACAACTGTTGCAGCGCACCACCCGCCGCCTCAGTCTGACCGAGGCGGGCAAGACCCTCTATCAGCAGGCGGGGGAGATCTTCGCGCTGGCTCGGCAGGCGGAGCAGGATATTCAGGCTCTGACCGAAGAGGATTGCGGACGACTGCGCTTTA
This sequence comes from Aeromonas sp. s12, assembly GCF_040907925.1. Taxonomy (NCBI): domain Bacteria; kingdom Pseudomonadati; phylum Pseudomonadota; class Gammaproteobacteria; order Aeromonadales; family Aeromonadaceae; genus Aeromonas; species Aeromonas sp. s12. Next base: position 50,758 of record NZ_JBFOCT010000011.1, read on the forward strand.
CCTGCCCGGTCAGCACCGGCGATCGCATGGTGAGCGAACTGCTGACCAGCTTTGCCGCGCTCTGCCCGGGAGTGGAGGTGGAACTCAATTTCACCAACCAGATGGTCGACATGAGTCAGGGAGAAAACGACATCGCCCTGCGCGCCATGAGCGAGGTGCCGGACAATCTGGTGGCCCTGCCGCTGGGGCGGCTCAAGGATGTGGTGGTGGCCAGCCCCGCGCTGGTGGCGCGAGAGGGGTATCCTGCCACTCCCTATGAGCTGAGCGGGCGCAGCTGCCTGTTGCAGGGGCACAATCCGGCCTGGGAGCAGTGGCACTTTATCCGTGAGGGGGAGGAGGCCCACATTCTGGTGCAGGGCAAGGTGCGAGCCAACCACTACAGCACAGTGTTGCAACTGGCGCGCGCCGGTATGGGCTATGCCAAGTGCCCGCTGATGCTGGTGGAATCGCTGCTGACGGCGGGGGAGCTGGTGACCGTGCTAGATGAGTGGCAGAGCGGGCTGCATCAGCTCCATGTGCTGCATGCCCAGCAGCGACGGGTGCCACGCAAGATCCGGTTGTTCAAGCAGGTGCTGGCCCAGTGGTTTGCCGAGCGACCCCACTACCTGCTCTGAGCGGCGTTATTTTTCTGTCATCTTCGGCTGCTACCCTGCGCCCATCATCGGCATCAGGAAGATCAGCGGGAATGAAGAGTAATAGAGGGTTGACCGGTTTTGTGCTGCTCTGTGCAGTGTTGGGGGCTGGCAGTGTGCAGGCCATGGTGGAAGTGAAGGTGCCGGAGAATTTCCGCATCCTCGCGGTGAGCAACGGCACCTTGCAGGATGAGCAGCATGCCACCCTGGCGGATGGCGAGCAGCAACTGCTGGTGCGCTTCGAGGGGGTGATCCCCAGTCGCAGCAGCAGCGAGAATGATCGGCAGGTACGCTCCGAGCCGCAGGTGGTGCGCTATCAGGGCAGCAATCAGCATTTGCAGCTGACGGCCAGCGTACCGGGAGACGAGCGGGGGATGCAGGCCTATGCCAAGGATCCGGTGGTGGCATTGCAGGAGAATGGCCGTGCGCTTGCCATCCAGCAGGATGCGCTGGTGACCAGCGGCATGCTGCTTGGGGTGGATTGGAACGGCAAACTGGCTGAATACAACCGCAGCGGCGGCAAGGCGGCGCTGACGGCCGTCGCTGTGACTACACAACCAACGGCTACGTTCTCCGGTGGGGGGCAACCCGTTGTGGCTGCCAGCGAGCTGGAAGAGCAGTTGCAGCAGCTGTTCCTCCAGGCAGATCCGGCCCTGCGCAAGCGCTTTATCGGTTGGGCCGTGCCGCAGCTTTAAGTTTTCTGCCCGTTGCAGTAACGTGGACACTCCTTTTTCAGGCGCTCTGTTCATCGTACTCAACGAGGTTTTCATGTTTGAATTGCATTCACGCCTGCAGGCAGATACCCGGTGGCTCGGGGATCTGCCCCTCAGCCGTGTCTTGCTGGCCAAAGACAGCCAGTATCCCTGGCTGATCCTGGTACCGCGAGTAGCCAACTTGCGGGAAATTCACCATCTGGCTCCGGAGCAGCAGCAACAGCTGATGCAGGAGTCCTGCGCTGTCGCCAACCTGATGGAACAGGCCCTCAGCCCGGATAAGATCAACATCGGCGCGCTCGGCAATCTGGTGCCGCAACTCCATCTTCACCATGTAGCCCGCTTTGCGACGGATCGCGCCTGGCCCGGCCCCATCTGGGGGGCTCATCCGGTCTTGCCTTATGAGCCACAAGTTTTGGCCCAGCAGGCCGATATATGGCGTGCCCGGCTCGCCAAGCTGAGCGGTTTCATCCCTGTGGCTGCTGATAACGGAGTCAACTGAGAGGCGTGTCGCTATTTCAGTCTCCGGGCCGCGCCATCTGTTAGAGTTATGGTATAGATAAGCCCATTTTCGATGTTCAGGAAGGTCCCATGATAGTGACAAGATCCGATGACGATGCCGTATTGACCACAGAGGATGTGCTGCTCAGCCTGTGCAACTCGGTGACGGACGTTTTGAGTGCCGCGACCATGAGTCAGGTGCGGTTTTCCGGCATGGTGCAGCGGATCAGCAAGACCTGCCTCAAGCCGGATATCGGCTGCTTCGTGCTGTTCGATGGCGGTTTTTCCGGTCTGGTGGTGATCAACTTCTCCGCCGCCGCCGCCATGGAGCTGTACGAGAGCTACATGCTGAGCATGGGGCTCTCCAAGGAGGATCTCGCCATCTCCCACACCTCTGACGAGGTGAGCAACGTGATGGGTGAGCTGATGAACCAGATCGTCGGCAGCTTTACCGTCAAGGTGGGCCGGGATCTGCAGACCCACATCACCCAGAACCAACCGAAGATGCTGGCGCTCAACAAGCAGGTGATGCTGAGCGTCGATACCAATCTCGACAGCCCGGAGTCCCGCCGCGTCACCTTCTTCACCGCCCGCAACAACATCTTCTATCTGGAGCTGGCGATGGACAAAACCGAGTTCATTCGCATCCACAATGAGGGGATGGAGCATGAAGAGCTGGATCCCGATGCGCTGATCGCCCAGGCCAAGCAGGATGCCGCCAAGCCGGCTCAGGCTGCGGCCCCGGTTGCCAACGATCACGACGATCTGCTCGACTCTCTGGGTATTTGAGGCAAATGCCGGATAGCAACAAGGCCACCTTCGGGTGGCCTTGTTGTATCGGTGCGCACAACTGTTGTTAGAAGTTGTAGAGCAGGCCGGTGTTGAACATTACGGATTCAGAATCGTAGAAGTTGATGTCGGAATCGGACTTGGCATAGCCAGCGGTAAAGGTTGCGGAGAGCGGCGCAATACCGAACAGGCGGTGCCAGAAGAAGGTACCGGTCAGGGCAAACTCGTCGGAGTCGGCGTTTTGGCCAAAGATCGGGTTGGCCTCATCATATTTGGTCTGGCCCAGATAGGCGTTGCTGACGAAAGACCACTGGGAAGCGCGCATGCCGTAGGTCAACTGGAGGCCGTTGCTCTTGTAGCTTTGGGCGCTGCCATCCAGATCGGCTTGGCGGTAGATAAAGGCTGGCTCCAGCATCTGACCGGGTGCCAGCTGCCATTTGTAGGAGAGGTCGAGGGCGTGGATCTTGCCGTTGCGATCCAGTTTGGCGGCAGTATCGGCGCCGTACTGGCTGCCGCTACGCTCCTCATCCACCTCGATGTTGCGGGTGGTCAGGCTGCCATTGAAGTTGCTCCCCCAGATGCTGTCCCAGGCGAAGCGAACCCCTTTTGACTTGATATCGGTCGACTGGCGATCAACGCCTACGGCGAAGGGATCGCTCCACTGCTCGGTCGGCATGGCATTAAAGACCACGGAGCCAGCTACGATGCCCTTGTCGCTCATCTCCTGACGGATACCGAGCTGCTGGGTGAAGTCGAAACGGATGGCATCCTGGATCAGGTTACCGAGGAAGACCTGGGTGCGGGTATCGGCAAAGGTGTAGCGGATATCGGCGTTGAGCAGCGGGGCAACGGCGGAGCTGCTCTCGGCACTGCCCAGTCCGCTCAGGCGGCGGTTTTCATCATCACCACTATAAAAATTCGATTCGTAATTGATGACATTGACCCCGCCAAGCAGGAAACCGGACCAGCCAGACTCCTTGGGAATTTCGCCCAAATCAGCATAAGCACTATTTGCGACCAGCAGGCCCAGGCCCAGCAAGGTGGTATTGCGCATCGGATAACTCCTAAATTAAATGGTGGTGAATTTTTTCGGCCGGTGAGTATAAAGAAAAAACCTTAATGGCAACTGACTCAATATTGCCAATTATCCTAACCCACTCATTTCATTCGGCGAATCGTTAATTAATTGTGCGAGATTAAGAAGAGTTCACTCGGTTGTGCTGGTATTCTGTACCGCGAATATCGGGGGAAAACAATAAGATGAAACAGATTAAATCCTGGGCGCAATATTATGTCGATCTGATGACCAAGCTGGGACTGGTGCGCTTTAGCATGTTCCTGGCGGCGGGCATTATCGTGCTGGCGGTCGCCATCCAGATGGGGGTGACCCTGTTCCTGCGCGGCAATATCGATGTGATCGACTTCGTTCGCTCGGTCTTCTTTGGCCTGCTGGTGACTCCCTGGGCGGTCTATTTTCTCTCCATCGTGGTGGATCAGCTGGAGGATTCCCGTCAGCGACTGAGCCGGATGGTGCGCAAGCTGCAAGATATGCGCGAGCGGGATCTGGAGCTCAATACCCAGCTGCAGGAGAATATCAGCCGCCTCAACGCCCAGATTGCCGAGACCAACCGGGCCGAGAGCCTGCGTCTGCAGGCCATCGAGGATCTCGAGAACGAGGTGTTCCAGCGGGAGAAAGCCCAGCTCCATCTGGGGGAGCGCACCGCGCTGCTGCGCTCCTTTATCGACTGCTCCCCGGATCTGGTCTACTACCGCAACGAGGATGAGCAGTTCTCCGGCTGCAACCGCGCCATGGAAGAGCTGACCGGCAAGGTGGAGGCCGAGCTGATCGGTCTGACCCCGTTCGATGTCTACAAGCAGGAGATCGCCAACAAGGTGGTGGAGACCGACAAGCAGGTCTTTGCCAGCAACGAGCCGCTCACCTACGAGCAGTGGCTGGAGTATCCTGATGGCCGCAAGGCCTACTTCGAGCTGCGCAAGGTGCCCTTCTTCGACCGCTTCGGCAAGCGACTCGGCTTGCTCGGTTTTGGCCGCGATATCACCGAGCGCAAGCAGTATCAGGACAAGCTGGAGAAGGCGAGCCGCGACAAGACCACCTTCATCTCCACCATCAGCCACGAGCTGCGTACTCCGCTCAACGGCATCGTGGGCTTAAGCCGGATGCTGATGGATACCCCCCTCGATCCCAAGCAGCATCAGCAGCTCAAGACCATTCACCTGAGTGCGGTAACCCTTGGCAATATCTTCAACGACATCATCGACTTGGACAAACTGGATCGCCGTCGTCTCGAAATTGCACCGACCCGCATCGATCTGCCCGCCTTCCTCGATGAGCTGGAGACCCTGTCGCGCATTCAGGCGGAGCAGAAGGGGCTCTATCTCCATTTCGATCGCGATGGCGACATGCCGCAATTCGTGATGGCTGACGGTACCCGCCTGCGTCAGGTGCTGTGGAATCTGGTGGGCAACGCGGTCAAGTTTACCGATGAGGGGGGCGTCACCGTGCGTTGCCTATCCCATCCCGCCGACGAGCCGGGCAAGCTGGCCCTGCACTTCGAGGTGGAGGATACCGGTATCGGTATCCCGCGCGCTCAGCAGGAGAAGATCTTCGCCATGTACTATCAGGTGCAGGGCAAGAAGCACGCCACCGGCACCGGCATTGGCCTCGCGGTCTCCCGTCAGCTGGTGCAGGCGATGGGCGGCCAGCTCTATGTGGACAGCGATCCGGGCGAAGGTTCCTGCTTTACCGCCGAGCTGGAGGTAGCTTGCGCCGAGCCTGTGTTGCCAGAGCAGGAGGAGGAGATGCCCTCCCTCGATATCCTGCTGGTGGAGGATGTGGAGCTTAACGTGACGGTGGCCTGCGCCCTGCTGGGCAAGCTGGGTCATCAGGTGCAGGTGGCACGGGACGGCACCCAGGCGTTGGCGATGGCCAACCCGGATGATTTCGACCTCATTTTGCTCGATATCCAGCTGCCGGACATGACCGGCTTCGATGTGGCGAAAAACCTGCTGGAGCGTTATGGCGACAGCCTGCCACCCATGGTGGCGCTCACCGCCAACTCCACCGGCGATCGCCAGTACTACCGGGATCACGGCATGCAGGATGTCATTAACAAGCCGCTTGGCTCCAAAGCGGTGCGGGAGGTGATTGGTCACCTGTTTGCCGATCTGGCCGAGGATGAAGCGGACGAGCAGGCGGATGCGGGCAATCAGGATGCCCTGCTGGATATCCCCTTCCTCACCGATTACGCCGATACCGTGGGAAAGCAGGTGCTGCTCTCCAGCGTTGATCTGTTCGAGAAGATGATGCCGGACTACATGGCGGTGCTCGACTCCAACATGATTGCCAAGGATCAAGCTGGGGTGGTGGAAGAGGCACACAAGATAAAAGGAGCGGCAGGCTCCATTGGCCTGCGTCGACTGCAGCAGACGGCCCAGCTGATCCAGAGCCCGGATCACCCCGCCTGGTGGGAAAACGTGGAAGACTGGATTGAGACGCTGCGCCGCGAATATCCCGGCGATATCGCCCGTCTGCGGCGCTGGTTGCTGTCTTGAGGCTGGAGGTTGTCTTGAGTCTGATGGAAGTTGCTGGCAAGGAGCTGCGAGATGTATAGCCGTTTGATTACCCCTGCACGCATCCACCCCTGGGGGGATGAGGAGCTGCTGGAGGCGACCGAGCAGGATCGCGCCCGTATCGTGCAGGCGGCGCCGGTACGCCGGTTGCAGCAGAAGACCCAGGTCTTTCCGCTCGATGTGAAGGCCTCGGTGCGCAGCCGCCTCACCCACTCGCTGGAGGTGCAGGAGACCGGTCGCCAGATCAGCCGCCGCATTCTGGCCGCCTTGCCTGCCGGGATGGTCTGTGAAGGGGCTTTTATCAATCTGGTGGAGATGTCTTGCCTCTTGCACGATGTGGGCAACCCGCCGTTCGGCCACTTCGGTGAGCAAGTGATGAGCCAGTGGCTCGGCGAGATGCTCGATCCCCTCTATCAGCAGGCGCTGGCGCAACCACCTTCGGCCCAGTGGGCGGAATTGCGTCAGGACCTGCAACTGTTTGATGGCAACGCCCAGAGTCTGCGGCTGGTGCACAGCCTACACGAGCTCAACCTGACGCTCGGGCAGCTGGCGGCACTCTGCAAATACCCGCAGCAGCCGCAACCCGGTGTGAGTTACGGCCAGCATCATGGCTGGAGCAGCAAGCGGGGCATCTTCTTTAGCGAGCAGCCGCTCTACCGTGCCCTCGGCCAGAGTCTGGGATTGGCCCCAGGCTGTCGTCATCCGCTGGTCTACATCATGGAGGCGGCCGATGATATCTCCTACTGCATCGCCGATCTGGAAGATGCGGTAGATCGGCGGATCCTGACTCAGGGTGAACTGCTGGCGGCACTGCGGGCCGCTGACCAGAGTGACTACATGGGCACCTTGCTGGATGAGGCGCTGGCTTCTGGTCGGGGCTTTTTCCCCCATTTTCGCCAGCAGCTGACCCGGGATCTGGTTACGCTGGCGGCGCAGAGCTATGTCAGCGAACATCAGGCCATTTTGCAGGGCTCCTATCCGCAAGCACTGCTGCATGGTCAGGCGCCGGCGGCGCGGGTGCTAGATATCCTCAAACGGGTGGCCCGCGAGCTGGTCTTTATGCGCCCCGAGGTGGAAGCGCTCGAGCTGGAGGGGTATGCGGCGCTGCGCGGGGTGCTGACCAGTTATGCCTGTCTATTGGCGCTGCCAGCGCCACAGTTTGCTCGCCTGCTGGCCGGGGAGGGGAGTCAGGCGCTGTTCTTTGCGCGCCGCCTCTATCACCGTCTCTCGGCCCGCCATCTCAAGGCCTATCGATTGGCGATCGCCACCCCGGATCCGCGCTTTGCCTGCCAGAACGAGCAGGAGTGGTATTACCGGGTGCGGCTGCTGCTCGATTATGTCAGCGGCATGACGGATACCTACGTGCTGGAGGAGTACCGGCTACTCTCGGGGATCTGATGCCCCAAGCTCCCCTTCGGGCAGCATAAAATGCCGTAAAAACGTTTAAAAAGGAGTCGCAAGAGGCTTGTTTTAAATTCGGATATTTTTTAGACTTCTGCAACCTGTTCAACTTTTATCCTGTAAGGACACGAAAATGCAACATCTGATGCTCAATATTGCATTCTCTCGCGGCACTGCGTGCGGCGTGAAATCTCGTGCTCTTTTACCGCGTGGCGTAAACAGGTAACCCCTGTCTTTTTATCACCCGCGGTTCGTCCCGCAGGGTGATATCCACTTTCTCCGGGAGAACCGCATGTTCAACTGGAGAATGTCATGTCTATCGAACTGGTTTTACTGCGCAGTGTTGAATCCCTGGTCCAGAGAAGGATTGCCAAGGTCGAGCGTCGTCTCGTGCAGGTCAATCTGTCACCCGCCCTGCTCAGGGATATCGGGCTGGAAGGATATCAGGGTCAAATCGCCCTCGTTCGCGAGCGGGAGTATCAAACCGGCTTCCGCCTCGGGAATCGAATAACCTGATCGCGAGGGGGAGAATAAGATCCCCCTCGCTGTTGAAATGGCAGGCTGCATGCCTGCCATTTTTCCATCTTATGGTTGATTCCAGGTTCACATGTTGGTGACTCAGTATTATCCTCTCCGCCCTCTTTGTAACAGTTGCGATTGTTTTCTCGCCTTGCGTCGTCAGGATCTGCAAGATTAGAGGTGGCAGCCCTATCTGTTTTACTCATCAGGACAAGACCTTATGCCACTCCTTCGTCAGCTTTTTCTTCCCATTTTGCTGTTGTTTTCAGGCATGTTGGCTGTTGCGGCTCCCCAGCCGCAAGATGAGAGCACAAGTAACGAAATCTCCGCACAAAAGGAGCTGCTGGTCGGGGTACCCCGTGGTGGTTATCCCCCTTTCATCTATCAACTCCCCAACCAGCGTTATGCCGGTCCACTCAAGGAGTTGGCCTCGCGCATTGCAGCCGAAATGGGCGTGTCCCTGCGCTATATCTCCTACAACTCCTACGTAGATGCCCAGATTGCTCTCCAAGGCGGCCAGATCGATGCATTAATCGGAGTCGAACGTAATGCTCTTGAGCTGAAGGGGATAAACCATATCGGCAGTATCGGTTCATTTGCCCGCTCCATTTTAATGCATACTCCGGATCAGCAATTGACCCTGGAGCAGGCGCGCAAGTTACGCTGGGTCTGTATTCGCGGGTTTGGCAGTTGTAATGAATTGGCTCGTTTGGGGATCTCTGATGTAACTGAGCTGGAGAGCCGCACTGAGGCGACCTATATGGTCAAGCTGGGCGCTGTCGATGCATATCTTGAGTTGGGTCCAATTGTTACCCTTAAGATGGAGAGAATGCCAGCATCAATGGGGGTTGTCGCTCCTGGGTGGCTTTCTGGCAGCACGCTGACGATGGCGACCAGCTCCCGCCAGCCAGAACTGAGTGAGAAGCTTTGGCAGGCATATCAACGGATACCCGTTGCAGACTCACGACTAAGGTTGCATCAGGAAGATGAGCGCGCCAACGCTGGTCTGTTGTTGGAACCAGATGAGGCTAGTTGGCTGAAGCAGAGAAACAAGGTGATCAAGTTCGCCGTTGCCCCCGGATTTGCCGGCATCAGCGAAATCGATGACGAAGGTGAATTGCATGGCTATACGGCAGACCTGATGAAGTTATTGAGTCTGCGCTCCGGAATCCGCTTTGAGCTGGTGTCGACAAATACCTGGCAGGAGTCACTTAAACTGCTGAAACAGCATAAAGTGGACCTTATTCCCTTGATGACACCGCTCAAGGATCGTCAGTCCTTTGCCTCTTTTACCTCCTCCTATCTGAAGTTCGACAGCTATGTCGTAGCCAGACACGGTGCTCGTCCGCTGAAGTCGTTGGTCGAGCTGAAAGGGCGTCTGATTGGTGGTGTGACGGGCTCTTACGAAGCCTCTCTCATTCACGCGCTGGGCGCCAATATTATCGAAGTAGGCAAAGATGCCGATTTACTGACCTTGCTTGATACTGGGCGAGCCGAATATGTGCTGTTGACCATGACCAATCTGGGACAGCAGGCGATGAAGGGTTTCAATGATAAGTATCAGGTAGTGCTGAGTTCCCCCGAATTTTCCGTACCTATCAGTATGGCCGTCGATAATGCTCAGCCCGAGTTGCTCCACATCATGGACAAGTTGTTGCTGACCATAACGGATGAGGAGTGGCAACTGCTGGAACGACGCTGGCTCAATGTGTCGGTCAATATCGAGTCTGATTACACCCTGATTTACAAATGGTTGGCCATAGGGGGGGGCGCCTTGCTCGTCAGCGGTTTGCTGGTGATGTTCTGGGCTCGCAGTTTGCGTCGCCAGATTGCGCAGCGCAAAATCGCAGAGGACAAGCTGAACGAACAGTTGCTGTTTGTGCAGACCTTGCTCAACTCACTGCCAACCATGGTGGCGCTACGTGATAGCGAGCAGCGGATCACCTTGTGCAATCAGGCCTACCGCGATGCTTTCCTTGGTGCTGGCAGTAGCAGTGAGGAGCTGCAAAACATGCCAGAGACTCTCAGAAACAGTGTGTTGGAAGAAGAGCGTTTGGTGTGGCAGACCGGACAGGATCTGGAGGGTGCAGGCAGTAACCTGCGAGCTGATGGTACGCCCTGCCATGTTATCTATGCCAAACGCCCTTATCGCGATCCCGATGGCAATATGCTGGGGGTGTTGACAGTATTGACCGATGTCAGCCGGATCAAGGAGGCGGAGGAGCGCGCCCGTCAGGCTGAAAATCGCCTTACCCAGATTACCGACAGCATGCCTGGGGTGGTCTATCAGTATTTGTGGCAAGGACCCGGCAAGGGGCGGTTTTTGTATGCTTCTCAGGGGGCCAGCGAGATCCTCGGGGCTTCCCGGCAGGAGCTGTTCAATGCCGAATCGGGTGGTGAGGTGTTCGGCTTTACCGAAGAGGCGCTGCAGGATTTTGTCAGTAAGGTGGCCAATCATGCCGAGACTCTGGCTCCCCTCGACCTGGAGGTCAAGGTGGAGCGACCTGATGGAGATCGCTATCTGCAAGTGCGTGGCAACTTTGTCAGACAGGAGCAGCAGGCACTGATCCTTAACGGGGTGATTCAGGACATCACTGCCCTCAAGCAACAGGAATATGAGCTGCGCGAAGCTCGCGCCTATGCCGAGCAGGCGATGCAGGCTCGCAGCCGCTTTTTGGCAACCATGAGCCATGAACTACGAACACCCATCTCAGGCATGCATGGCATGCTCGAATTGCTGCAAATGAGCGAGCTTAACGACGACCAGCGTTTTATGGTGCGCAATGTGGTCACCTCGACCAATAACCTGCTCTATCTGGTCAATGACATCCTCGATTTCTCCAAGATAGAAGCGGGTCAGTTGCAGTTGAATTACCAGAGCAGCCGGTTGCAAACGGTGATCTGCGATGCCATTCGTGGCCATGCGACACTGGCTCATAACAAGGGGCTCCACGTGGTGCTGGAGTGGGAGCATCATGTGCCGGATTGGGCCGACATCGATGGGGTGCGTATTGGTCAGGTCATCTCCAACCTGCTCAACAATGCGGTGAAGTTTACCGAACAAGGGGGGATTACTATCCAGGTCAGCTACCTGAGCGAGCAACTGACCATCAGTGTCAGTGACACCGGTATCGGGATCGCCGAAGAGAAGCAGGCGCTGCTGTTCACGCCTTTTGAGCAGGTGGAGTCAGATATCAACCGTCGTTTTGGTGGCACCGGCTTGGGGTTGGCAATCTGTGAGCAGCTGGTATGCAAAATGGGGGGGGCACTGACACTGACCAGCAAGGCAGGGGAGGGCTCCAGCTTCCGCTTTACCGTGCCGCTAACCAATCCGCAGTGGGATCCCCCTGCTTTGGCTGACACAGAATGGTGGTTTTTCAGCGATGACACCAATCTCGAAGCGGCCATGGTACGGCAGGGGGCCAAGCTCAGGTACTTGGGGGCCAGTGAGCTCAGTCGCTCACTGGAAGGGTTGCTGTTGGCCGATCAACGGTGGCTTGAGCAAGCGCTTGGGGGGGAATGGCAAAGCTGGCTGCAACACTCTGCGCTGAAGGGGATCATAGCGTCACCCGATGAGGCGTTACGGGGTCGGATTGGTGAACAGAAATGGTGGCGCCTGGGTCTATCTCCTCTCTATCCGGATCTTCTGCTGGAGAGCTGCCACGAATTGCTACAGGAGCGGGTCACACCAATTCTCCCTGCGCTTGCAGAGAAGCTGGGTGGCAAAGTATTGGTGGCCGATGATCATCCGGTCAATCGTGCCTTGCTGGCACGGCAGTTAGCCATTCTTGGTATCGAGGCTCAGGTTGTGGAAGATGGCGAGAAGGCTCTGCGGGCCTGGCAGGGACAGCAATTCTCTCTGCTGCTGACTGATTGCCATATGCCGGTGATGGATGGTTATGCCCTGACCAAGGCGCTGCGGGCTGCGGGAGTGACGGCCCCCATCATAGGGGTAACGGCAGATACGTCGGAAGAGGCGAGTGCTCGTATGGTAGAGGCAGGCATGAGTGACATGTTACTGAAGCCCTACCCGCTGGATATCTTGCGCCAGATGCTGGCCCATTGGCTGGCAGAGAAGACGCCAACCAGAAGCGCGGTTGCGCCCGTTGGTGGGGTGACTGGCATGCAGGCTGAACGCTGGTTGGCGTTGTTTGGTGACGAGCTGACCGCGCGAGCCATGGCGGTGGAGTATCTCGATTCCAACCGGCAGGATGGCGAGGCCATGATGGCTGCGCTGATTTGTCATGATGCCAGCGCTTTGGTAGAGACCGCCCACCGGATCAAGGGGGCTGCCCGAATGGTCGGGTTGGAGGAGCTTGCCAGCCAGGCCGCCATACTGGAATCGGCAGCGCGATTGAAGCGGCTCGACGAGCTCGACGATCTGGTCAGCACTGTGCAGAGGTTGATGACGGCGATTGCCCACGACATTGGATTATGGCTCGATGATAAAAGCACAACATGAGTTGGTCATCATGGTCGTGGAAGACCATGGATTTCAGCGCAAGGCGCTGCTGCACCAGATCCGCAGCCTGGGTTACCAGAATCTGCTGGAAGCGGTTGATGGTGTCGAGGCGTTGGCGCTTAGCCAGCAACACAACGTCGATATCCTGTTTTGTGATCTGCGAATGCCCGGAATGGATGGCATGGCGCTGTTGAGCCGCCTGTCGCTGGGTGGTTTTCAGGGCGGCATTATCCTCTCCAGTGCGCTTGAGGGGGATGTGGTGGAAGCCGTATTGCGTATGAGTGCCGCTTATGGCTTGCAGGTGCTCGGTCGCATAGATAAACCCTCAACGCCGCAGCAGCTCCAGCGGCTTATCCAGGCTTGGTCACCCCGGCAGGAACCCGTCAGGGAGGAAGAGGGGCACAGAATAGGGCTCGATGAGTTGCGTCGAGCGATCGAGCAAGATCAACTGCTGCCCTGGTATCAGCCCAAGGTGAGTTTTGCATCCGGCGAATGGGTCGGGATGGAGGCGTTGGCCCGCTGGCAACACCCCGAGTTTGGCCTGATCCCCCCCGGGCGTTTTATTTCACTGGCGGAGAGCAGCGGGCTTATCGATCCGTTGACCGAGGTGATCATCAGCAAATCTCTGAGTGATGGTCATTTATGGGAGGAAACCGGGTTGTCACTCAATCTGTCGATGAACCTCTCCACCACCTCACTCATTGAAGGGGATCTTTGCAACTTATTGATTGATCAGTGCAAGCGCTGGAGTATCAATCCGGAACTTATCACTCTGGAGGTGACCGAGAGCGCATTCGTGCAGGATCTGGGCAAGTCTCTGGAGGTGCTGACCCGGCTGAGGATGCACGGTTTTGGCCTCTCCATCGATGATTTTGGTACCGGCTACTCCTCGATGCGGCAGCTGGCACTGTTGCCGTTCACCGAACTCAAGCTGGATCGCTCCTTTGTCGATCGCTGCCATGCCGATCCGTCACGTTTGGCTATCATCGAGTCCAGTATCGAGTTAGCCCGCAAGCTGGGGCTGAAGTCGGTGGCGGAAGGGGTAGAAGATGAGGCGACCTGGCGAGTGCTGGCCCAACTCGGTTGCGACCTTTGTCAGGGATTTTTCTCTGCCCGCCCGATGCCGCGCAGTGAATTGGCTAATTGGCACCGGACTTGGCAAGATAGATTGCCTACACTGATATCTATCTGATTCTGTTGGCTGGATCCCTCCGTTTGAACAAGGATGTTCATGAAAATCTCAAGCAAGTTGCTGCTCAGCTTCGGTTTTATCAACCTGCTGATCCTGCTCTCCTCCACGCTGGTCTATTACCGGCTGACCCAGATCAATCAGGCCCAACACACCCTGCTGGAGCAGGCGCTGCCCGCCCTGCAGCGGGATGAAACGAGCCAGAAGGCGCTGGTTGCCACCGTTTCCGCCTTGCGTGGCTATCTTATCCTCGGCAAGGATCCGGCTCAGGCCTCCCGCCTCAAGCAGGAGTGGGAGTCGGCCTGGCAGGCCATCGCCCATCAGGCGTTCAGTCCGGCGCTCGCCAAGTCTCTTGAGACCTTCAAAAGCCATCAGGATAAGGTGTGGACCATAGCCCAGAGTGAAGAGAATCTGCCCGCTCATACCCAGATGCTGCAGGAGGCGGGGCCGCTGGCGGAGGCGGCGCTCGATCAACTGCAATCTTTTGCCAATGAGGAGGTGGCGACCCCGCAGGATCAACTCTCTGGCGATCGCCGTATGTTGCTCAAACAGGTGGGAGATGCCTACAACAGCCTCGCCAACGCCCTCTCTGCCCTGCGGGATTTTCTTATCTCAGGCGATCCCGAATACCGCAGCAAATATCAGGATTACTACCAGTTTCACCAGCAGCGGGTGGCTGAGGTTAAACAGCAAGCCGCGCTCTTTACCGACACCCAGCAGAGCCTCTGGCAGCTGTTTGAAGAGATGGCGACCCCCTTCTCCGAGCTGGTGGGGCAGGTGATCGAGAAGCGCCAGGCGCCGGATTGGGATCAGGCAAACTACCTGATGGCCACCGACATCGAGCCGATGCAGTCCAGCCTCAGCGAGCAGCTGGTCCAGCAGGTGGAGAAAACCCGCGCCGAGGTGGAGCTGATTTCGGCGCAGATGACCGGAGCCGGGAGGGCTATCAACCAGACACTGCTGTTGGCTACCGGCAGCGCCATCGTGCTTGGCATGGTGGTCGCATGGCTCTTTAGTCACCGTCTGACCCGTGACATTACCTGTCTGGTGACCCGGGCGGGGCAGGTTGCGGATGGCCGGCTGGCGGCCGAGCCCTTGCCAATCACAGGGCAGGATGAGTTGGGAGAATTGACCGGTTCCATCAACCGGATGTCTGCCCAGTTACATCATCTGGTCGGGGAGTTGCAGGGGGCTGTGGGGCAGGTCGAGGTGGCCTGTCTCGATGTGGGCAGCACTACCAGAGCCATAGTGGCGGATCTGACGGAGCAGGATCAGCGGGTCGATGCGGTGGCGGCGGCTATCGATCAGATGTCGGTTAGCGCCCGTGATGTGGCTGGTAACATTGCCAGTGTGGCGGATGGTGCCCATCAGGTGCGGCAGCAGACCCGTCAGGGAGAGGCCGCGCTGGCACGAATGAGCGATACCATGCAGCAGATTGCCGCCATGATTGGACAGGCCAACGAAGCCATGAGGCTGCTGGAGCATCAGAGTGAACAGGTGGGGCAGATCACCGAGGTGATCGCCACTATAGCCGAGCAGACCAATCTGCTGGCACTCAATGCGGCGATAGAAGCGGCGCGGGCAGGCGAGCAGGGGCGTGGTTTTGCTGTGGTGGCCGATGAGGTTCGCCAGCTGGCAACCCGCACCCATCAATCCACCGCCGAGATCAGCCAGACTATTGCGGCCATCTCCCAGCAGACTCGCCAGACGGTGAGCACCGTCAGCAGCGGTACCCGGTTGGTAGAGCAAGGGCGGGATGCAGTCGGATTGGTGACCGATACCCTTAGTGCCATGAACCAGCTGGTGCAGTCGCTGTCGGGCCAGCTGGAGGCCATTTCTGTGGCAACCGAGCAGCAGTCGCGGGTGGCCGCCGAGGTATCCGGGACGGTCGACGACATTGCCGCGCTCAGTCGGCAATCCTGTCAGCGCAGTCAGCAGGGGGAGGAGATCGTAGCCAGACTGGCTGGTGATACCGGCAAGCTGAAGGCGGTCATCGCCCGCTTTGATCTTGATGCATGAGATGGCGGGATCATCCCGCCATTGCTATTGCCATTTACCGAGCCGTCTGGCCCGTGGGTTTAGTCCAGACGTCTGAAGGTGTGGTTGTCGAAGCTGCTGGTAGTCTCCCGGTTGAGCAGGCTGACCAGCAAAATCGCCCGTTTCTCTCCATCCGGCTCCATATAGATGGCTTCGAAGCCGGCAAGTGGCCCCTCTTCAATCAGCACCTTGTCGCCCGAGCAGGGCAGGCTGGCGTAGCTGGCTCTCGCCTCGTCGCTGTCATCGCGGCTCATCAGCTGATAGACCAGCTTGCTGCTGATGGGGGTCCATTCACTGCCAAAGTGGATGATTCTGCTGATGCCGCGGGTTGATTTCAGGGTGACCGGTGTCACCTCTTCCAAATCAACGAAGATAAACAGATAGTTGGGGAACATGGGTTCCCGTACCGGAACTCGCTTACCCCGGCGCAGCTTCTCGATCTCCACCATGGGGTAATAGGATTCGATACCCTGGGCATCGAGGTGGGCGCGGGCGCGGGCCTCTTCTTTTGGCTTGCAGTAGGCCAGATACCATTTTTTCATGTTATGAGTATGTTCGTGTTGCCGTGCTCGCGGATATGATAGCGGCGCCAATAAAAAAGGCCACGCATTGCGTGGCCTTTTTTGCCGAGTGAGCAATTACCAACCTTTTACCAGGCCACCTTTGAACAGCTCGAGACCTTTCTTGTAAACATCATCGGTCTGGAAAGCTTGTACGAACTGTTTGACCTTCTCGTCATCCTTGTTGTTGTCGCGGGCGACGATCAGGTTGACGTAGGGGGACTCTTTGTCCTCAACAAACAGGCCGTTCTCGGTCGGGGTCAGACCAATCTGACCGGCGAAGGTGTTGTTGATGATGGCCAAGTCCACGTCTTCCAGCGAGCGCGGCAGTTGGGCTGCTTCCAGTTCCACAATCTTGAAGTTACGCGGGTTGCTGGCGATATCCAGCACGGTGGCTTCCAGACCGGCGCCATCCTTCAGGGTGATCAGACCCTGTTTGGCCAGCAGGATCAGGGAGCGGCCCAGGTTGGTCGGATCGTTCGGTACCGCGATCTGGGCGCCATCTTGCAGCTCGCTCAGCGCCTTGATCTTCTTGGAGTAACCGGCAATCGGGTAGACGAAGGTGTTGCCAACCGGCACCAGCTTGAAGCCGCGATCACGCACCTGCGCATCCAGATAGGGTTTGTGCTGGAAGGCGTTGACGTCGATGCTGCCATCGTTCAGCGCCACGTTCGGGGTGACGTAGTCGGAGAAGTTGACCACCTCGACTGTCAGACCGTATTTCTCTTTGGCTACCTTGGCAGCCACTTCAACCAGTTCGGTCTCGGGGCCGGCAATGGCGCCCACTTTCAGAACCTTGCTCTCTTCTTTTTGACCGCAACCGGCTAGAACCAGACCAGCCAGCAGGGCAGCCGCAACGGATTTGATGCCAAATTTCATAAAACCTCCTGTCAGAAATCGACGATTAACGATGATCACATTTGTTGACCAGGCGCTCACCCGCGCTCTGGATAAGTTGAACCAGTACTACCAGGATAACCACGGTCACCAGCATGACGGTCGGGTCAAAGCGCTGATAACCATAACGAATACCCACATCCCCCAGACCACCGCCACCGATGGCCCCGGCCATGGCCGAGTAGTTCACCAGAGTGACGAGGGTAATGGTGACGCTGTTGAGGATGCCGGGCAGAGCCTCGGGCAGCAGCACCTTGGTGATGATTTGCAGCGGCTTGGCGCCCATCGCCTTGGCCGCTTCCAGCAGGCCGTCCGGCACTTCCATCAGGGCCCCTTCCACCAGACGGGCAATGAAAGGGATGCAGCCGACAGTCAGCGGCACGATGGCGGCGATGGTGCCGATACTGGTGCCGACAATCAGCCGGGTTAGCGGAATGATGGCGACCAGCAGGATGATAAAGGGCACCGAGCGACCCACGTTGACCACCATACCCAGAGTACGGTTGAGCAAGGGGTTGGCCAGGATCTGGCCCGCCTTGGTCACATGCAGTGCCACGCCGAGCGGCAGACCCAGCAGGCAGCCGAACAGGGCGGAGGCAAACACCATGATCAGGGTGTCGCCCAGGGCCGTGATGAGCAGATTAATCATGGCTTCGGACATAACCCATTACCTCCAGCTGAATGTGGTTGTCGATAAGGAACTGCTGGGTAGCCTCGCACTGGGCTTCATCCCCGAACAGCTCGGCCAGCAGGAAACCGAATTTGACGCCACCTGCGTATTCGATGTCTGCGCTCAGTATGCTGATGTCGATGTTGAAACGGCGGCTCGCCTCGGAAATCAGCGGCGTATCAACCGTGCTGCCGGTAAAGCCGAGCTTCACCAGCGGGTAGCTGCCCGGCACCCGCTCCGCACTCATCCGATCCTGATACTCCTGCGGTACCTCCAGATGGATGGTGGAGTGGATGAAGTCACGGGCCAGCTGGGTTTTGGCATTACTGAAGAACCAGGCCACTTCGCCCTGTTCGATCAGACGGCCGTCGCTGATGATGGCCACTTCGTCACAGATCCCCTTCACCACATCCATCTCGTGGGTAATGAGCAGGATGGTGAGCCCCAGCTTGACGTTGATCTCCTTGAGCAGGGTCAGGATCGAGCGGGTGGTCTGCGGGTCGAGGGCCGAGGTGGCCTCGTCACACAGCAGTACCTTGGGGGCCGGTGCCAGTGCGCGGGCAATGGCGACGCGCTGTTTCTGACCGCCGGAAAGCTCGGACGGATAGGCCTGAGCACGGGCTTCCAGCCCGACCAGCGCCAGCAGTTCGGCAACCCGTTGCTGGATCTTCTCTTTGCTCCAGCCTGCCAGCTCCAGCGGAAAGGCGATGTTGGCAAACACGGTGCGGGAGGCAAGCAGGTTGAAGTGCTGGAAAATCATCCCGATCTGGCGGCGAGCCTGGGTCAGATCCCGTTCGCTCAGGGCGACCAGATCCTGGCCATCAACGATGACTTGACCCTCTGTCGGGCGCTCCAGCAGGTTGACACAACGAATGAGGGTACTCTTGCCGGCACCGGAGGCACCGATCACCCCGAAAATTTTGCCTTGGGGTACATGCAGACTCACATCACGCAGGGCGTGCACGGCGTCACTGCCTGTACCGTAGACTTTGTTGAGACCGATCAACTTAATCATGGATTCTTCCGTGCTAACAGCCTTAAAGCACAGGGCGCTACAGGCGGGGAAATTGGGCAGAGGTTCCACTGGGTTACTCTGTCATCATGGAGGATGATGCTAAGATGTCTGGATGGCCA
The DNA here is from genome assembly GCF_040907925.1 of Aeromonas sp. s12. NCBI lineage: Bacteria > Pseudomonadati > Pseudomonadota > Gammaproteobacteria > Aeromonadales > Aeromonadaceae > Aeromonas > Aeromonas sp. s12. The sequence goes on from NZ_JBFOCT010000011.1 coordinate 69,853, forward strand.
TGTCAACGCATGTTTTTACGTCTAGACGTCTAAAAAAGTGATAAGGATTTCTGTCAGGCGGATAACGATCAGGATGGTATTGTTGCTCTTCCAGATCCTGTTTCGTCCCTGCGGCAGATAACCGAATTAAAGATGGTTTATATCGGGTAAATGCTGGTTTTATTAGTGTGTCAGCCCGTTTCTGTTCACATCTGCTGTCGAGCCTGATGCTCCTCCATCGTTACACAAATTGCTGCACAAATCGTTCCCTATTCGTGACCGGATCACCTGATCGCCACTTTGTCGGCGTCAACCTTGATGCAGCGCAAGGGGGGCTCGGATAGGGATTGGGTCGGTGGCGCCGGTTTTTTATACTGATGATGTCGACAAGCATGGAGGGCAGTGCGATGAGATTCCAACAGATCAAAGAGTTGCTGCACTATCTTGAGCAGGTTCATCACCAGCTCGGACTCTGTTACGGGCGTTTGACCAGTCAGGTGGACAGCGAACGCAGCCGGATGTTGCTGGTCTATCTGCAAGGGCGTGAGGATGCGGCCAGTGCCCATCTGCACGAATATGCCGCTCAACTGGGAGAGGCGGTCAGGGAGACCTGGCTGAACCAGAGTTTCAGCGAGGATATGCTGCCTGCCATTACCCGCTTCGAGCTGCCGGCATCAGTCCAGACTCAGGATATCGTCACTCAGGTATGCCGCTGGGAAGATCAGCTGGTGGGCGAGCTGAGTCATCTGGCCCGGGAGTGCCCGACACCGGCCACCACCGCCTTGCTCGAGAATCTGGCCAGGCTGGAGCAGACCCGCCTGACCCGACTGGTGCACGGAGTGCACCGACTCGACGACATGTAGCGGGTGATAAGCGCCAAACTCGCAAGATGACGGCCAAACAAAAGGGCCCGGCAGCAGTGCCGGGCCCTTTCCATTGGTATCTGCTGACTTGCAGTGAGCGTCGGTCAGCCCTGCTGCTCGGCCGCGTAGAGGGCGGCCCCGATAATGCCCGCCTGATTGAGGCTGGCCGCCGGAATCAGCGGCGCCCGGGTCTCGATGCGATCGACAAACTTATCCAGCTTGGCTGCGCTGCCGCCCCCCAGAATGAAGAGGTCGGGGGAGAAGAGAAACTCGAGGCGCGCCAGATACTTGTTGAAACGCTTGCCCCAGCGGTTCCAGGAGAGATCTTCCCGTTTGCGCGCCGCATCGGAGCAGTAGTGCTCGGCGACCATTCCTTCCAACATCAGATGGCCCAGCTCGGTGTTGGGCAGCAGATGGCCGTTGACGAAGATGGCGGTGCCGATACCGGTACCGACCGTGATGAGGATGATGACCCCCTTGCGATCCTTGCCGGCGCCAAAGCGCATCTCGGCCAGACCGGCTGCATCGGCATCATTCAGCACATAGCAGGGCTTGCCGGTGACATCGGCAAACAGATGCTCGGCATCGGTTTCGATCCAGCTCTTGTCGATGTTGGCGGCACTCTTGGCAACCCCGTTGTGGATGGTGGCAGGAAAACCGCAGCCCACCGGTCCTTTCCAGTCGAAGTGTTCGACCAGCGCCTTGAGGGTATGGGCGATGGCGGCCGGGGTGGCCGGTTGCGGTGTGGCAATGCGATGGCGCTCGCCAATCAATTCGCCGGTTTTGGTATCGACCAGACAGCCCTTGATCCCTGAGCCTCCAATATCCACTCCCAACATATGCATCTGTGTTGTCCTTGTTGTGTGCCGACCAGTTTGCAGTGACCATGCTGTTATGGGCACTGCAGGTCGGCAGAGCATGAAAAAAGTGCTGCAATCCGGCAAGGGGCAGATCACTTATGCGTGATCCGACAAACCTTTTTCGATGCAGCGGATCAGCAAACGGGTCTTCTTGTTCTCTTCATCCTGACGCCGGGCAAGGGTGGTCAGCGCCCATTCGATATGTTCGGCCACCATGGGCTCGGCGGTGGTCAGCCCCAGTTGCAGGGCGGCTATCACCTCGGGGGTCGCCGGGCCATTGCCAAGGGCGACCGCCAGATTGCGGCGCCAGCGTTGGTAGCCGATGCGGCGGATCGGGCTCCCCTCGGTCTGCTTGAGAAAATCGCTCTCGCTCCAGCACCACAGCGCCAGCAGGGGCGGGCGGTGCAGGCTGGGGCGGGGGCTAAAATCGGGTTCCGGGCTGGCATCTGCGTAGCGGTTCCAGGGGCAGATAAGCTGGCAGTCGTCGCAGCCGTAGATGCGGTTGCCCATCAGGGGCCGGAACTCTTCCGGAATAGGGCCATCATTCTCGATGGTGAGATAGGAGATGCAGCGGCGGCCATCCACCACATAGGGGGCGACAATGGCGCCGGTCGGGCAGATGTTGATGCAGGCGACACACTTGCCGCACTGCTCCTTCTCCACTGGCTGGTCGAGCGGCAGCGGCAGGTTGAGCAACAGCTCACCGAGAAAGAAGAAGGAGCCAGCCGATTCGTTGAGCAGCAGTGAGTGTTTGCCAACCCAGCCGAGGCCCGCCTTGGCCGCCAGTGGCCGCTCGAGGATGGGGGCGGAGTCAACGAAGGGGCGCCACTCACCCAAGGTCTCTTCAGTGCCTTGAAACAGCTCGGCGCAGCGCGCTTCGATGCGATCACCCAGCTGTTTGAGCCGGTTGCGCAGCACCTTGTGGTAGTCACGGCCGAGAGCATAGCGGCTGATGTAGCCGAGGGTCGGATCGCGCAGGGTAGCGGCGAAGCCCGCCTCGAATGGCAGGTAGTTCATCCGCACCGACAACACCCGCACCGTGCCCGGCAGCAGCTCGTGGGGGCGCGCGCGCATCATGCCGTGGCGCGCCATGTAATCCATGCTGCCGTGATAGCCCGCATCCAGCCAGGCCTGCAATCTCGGCTCTTCGATACGCAGGTCGGTGTCGGTGATGCCCGCCTGGTCAAATCCTAGCTCCCGTGCCCAGAGCTTGATATCGTGGGCCAGCTGGTGGAAGTCAGGTGCGCTCATGCGGCTTGGCCTGGCCGGAGTTTGCTGGCGTGGGTCGATTGATAAGAGGCGGGAGCCGTCATGGTAGAGATCATCAGGGGCGCGTTGGGCACAAAAGAGGGGGGCAGTTTACCACAGGGGCTGTGGCAGACTGAACAGATCCGCGCACTGGAGCGCAACTGGGCCGCGCGTGAGGGGCAACCTATCTATGCCCTGATGGAGCGAGCCGGTGCTGCGCTGCGCACCTATGCCACCCTGCATTGGCCCGACAGTCGCTGCTGGTGGATCTTCGTCGGCCCCGGTAATAACGGCGGTGATGGCTATGTGCTGGCCCGCCTTGCCCGCCAGATTGGCATCGAGGTGGTGGTGATTGCCGCCAGAGCACCCGACCAGCTGAAGGGGGATGCCAGACGGGCCGCCGATGAGTGGCTGGCGGCCGGTGGCCGGGTCTGGCTGGCCGAGCAGTTTGATGGGGACCAGCACTCCGCCCCGGATCTGGTGGTCGATGCCCTGCTTGGCACCGGCGTCAACACGCCCCTCTCGCCACTACTGACAAAGATCGTCGCAACAATCAATGGCTTGGCTGTGCCCGTGCTGGCGGTGGATCTCCCCTCCGGCCTCAACGGCGATACCGGCCGTGCCATGGGGGCCGTGGTGCAGGCCACTCGCACCCTCACCTTTATCGGTATCAAGCAGGGGATGCTCACCGGCGACGGGGTGGATTGTGTCGGCCAGCTCGACTGTGATCCCCTTGGCGTCACGCCTGATGACACTATGCTGCCCGCCGCCTGGCGTATCGATTATCCACTGCTCTGCACGCAGCTGACCCCGCGCCCGCGCGCTTCCCACAAGGGCTCTTATGGCAAGGTACTGCTGGTGGGGGGCAATCGCGGCATGCAGGGAGCCATCGTGCTGGCTGCCCGCGCCTGCCTGCGGGCGGGGGCCGGGCTGGTGCGGGTATGTCAGCATCCAGAACATCCGCCGGTCAGCCTCTATCAACCCGAACTGATGAGTCTCACTACCGCTGATGACGAGGGGTGGGCGTCGGTGCGGGTCATCGGCCCCGGGCTCGGTCAGGATGAGTGGGGAAGCGCGCAAATCGCCCGTTATCTCACCGAACGGCTGCCACTGGTTTTGGACGCCGATGGATTGAATTGGCTGGCGCAATCTCCCCGCCATCAGGATAATTGGGTGCTCACGCCCCATCCCGGCGAAGCAGCGCGCCTGCTGGGATGCTCCATTGCCGAGATTGAAACCGACCGGTTTGCCGCCGTGCAGGCGCTGCAGCGGCGCTATGGCGGAGTGGTGTTGTTAAAAGGGGCGGGAACACTTATTTATGACGGCGAGCGGGTCGCTCTCTGTTGTGAAGGCAATCCCGGCATGGCAAGTGGCGGCATGGGCGATCTGTTATCTGGTATAATCGCCGCCCTTTTGGCCCAGGGCTGGTCTGCCACCATGGCAAGCTGGCTGGGCGCCGTGATCCACGGCGAGGCTGCAGATCAGGTCGCCGCTGACGGCGAGCGGGGCATGCTGGCGTCAGATCTGCTGCCGCTGATCCGCAAACTGGTTAATCCCGACACCATTACTAGTTAAAAAGAAGAACATGGCAAAACAGTTGATGATGACACTGCCGGACGAGGCAGCAACCGTGGCACTGGGTGGCCGTCTGGCACAGGCCTGCCAGCAGGCGACCACAGTGTTTTTGCATGGCACGCTTGGCGCCGGTAAAACCACCCTGACCCGCGGCTGGGTGCAGGGCCTTGGCCATCAGGGCAAGGTAAAAAGCCCGACTTACACCCTGGTCGAACCCTATGAGCTCGATGGCTGGCAGGTCTACCATTTTGATCTCTATCGCCTGGCTGATCCGGAAGAGCTGGAATTCATGGGCATTCGGGACTATTTTGCCGCCAACACACTCTGTCTGGTGGAGTGGTCCGAGAAGGGCGAGGGCTGGTTACCGGCTCCCGACCTGGAAATTACCCTCACCTATGTAGGCGAGCAGCGCGAGGTTCTGATAGAGGCTCGCACTGCTATTGGCGAAGCCATTCTGGAACGGTTGTCATCTACGTGCGCTTGATCCTTGTTATTGCTCTCTCTTTGATGGCGTTACCCTCTTGGGCGAATCAGCTCAAGAGCGTACGAATCTGGCCATCACCGGATAACACCCGGGTGGTGCTCGATATGAGCAGCGCCCCCAATTACAACTACTTCACCCTCACCGGCCCGGATCGGCTGGTAATCGATCTGAAAGGGGCGAGCAACGCCGCCAATCTGGCCCGGATCGAGAACAACAGCGAACTGGTGCGCAAGATCCGCCAGAGCACACCGCTGGAGAAGGGCGGTTTGCGACTGGTGATGGATCTCAGCTCCGCCATCAAGCCGGTGGTCTTTCCGTTAGCGCCAGCCGGGCCCTATGGCCACCGTCTGGTCATCGACCTTCCTTATGAAGAGAAGCGCTCGGCGGCTGCGGTGCAATCCACGCCTGTCGGTGGCAAAGGCAAAGGGGTGGTGATTGCCATCGACCCGGGCCACGGCGGGGAAGACCCGGGCTCCATCGGCCCGCGCCGTACCTACGAGAAGCGGGTCACGCTGGCGGTCTCCCAGAAGCTGGCTGCACTGATCGACCGCGAGCCGGGGATGCGTGCCGTGATGACCCGTCGTGGCGACTATTTCGTCGACCTCAACAAGCGCTCCGAGATTGCCCGCAAGGCCAAGGCGGATCTGCTGGTGTCGGTCCATGCGGACAGCTTCCATAACTCCACTCCGCGCGGCGCCTCTGTCTGGGTCCTCTCGACCAACCGTGCCAACCGCGAGATGGGCAGCTGGCTGGAGAAGCAGGAGAAGCAGGGCGAGCTGCTGGGCGGTGTCGGCAAGGTGTTGGCGGAATCCGATCCCAATCCCTATCTGGCGCAGACCTTCCTCGACCTCTCCATGGACAAGTCCCGTGCCGAAGGATATGACGTCAGCCGCCAGATCCTGCGCTCCATGGGCAAGGTCGCCCGACTGCACAAGAAGGCGCCGGAGCATGCCAGTCTGGCGGTGCTGAAAGCGCCGGATATTCCCTCGGTTCTGGTTGAAACCGGGTTTATCTCCAACCATGCGGAAGAGAAGCTGCTGGCCACCGCCAGCTATCAGGACCAGCTGGCCCGCGCCATCTTCGAGGGGATCCGCAACTACTACCGCGCCCACCCGACCAAGGGGGCCATGCTGACCGGCAAGGGGCAGGTGAGCCAACCTGCCGCTACTCGCCCTGCACCGGTAGCACGGCAGCCGGTGAGCCAGCCTAGGCAGGCACAGTCGCAGCCGGTGGTGACCAACAAGATGCCCGCCACCGCCCGCGACGGCGGTGCGGCGACCGGTTCCGGCGCCGGGGTGATCAAGCCTTACTCGGCGGCAGCGCAAGAGAGCGGTGCACCGGTCAGCAGTGTGGGGGACTATGACAAATCGCGGATGCTCCGCCATGTGGTCAAACGGGGCGAGAGCCTCTCCCGCCTTGCCGAGAAGCATGGAGTGAGTCAGTCCACTCTGGTGGAGATCAACCAGCTGCGCAGCCGGGATATTCAGATCGGGCAGACCATCTATATCCCCCAGCAGGGGCAGAGCCGCAGTGCAGCCCCCGTTCGCAATGACGACAAGTCGCAGATGCTCCGCCATGTGGTCAAGCGGGGCGAGAGTCTCTCCCGCCTTGCCGAGAAACATGGGGTGAGTCAGGCTCGGCTGGTGGAGATCAACAAGCTCAAGTCGCGGAATATTCAGGTAGGGCAGGTGCTCTACATTCCGCAAAACTGACGTGCGGGGCGGGTGATGCCGCTCCCGCTGTTAGCGAATACCATCAGCAAGATTGAAATTCAGGAGCAAGTTATGCCGATCCGTATATTGCCCCCTATCCTTGCCAACCAGATTCCGGTTGGTGGAGAGGTGGTGGAGCGGCCCTCCTGGAGCCTTAAGAGACTGACCATCCGCAAGATTGAAATTCAGGAGTAAGTGATGCCGATCCGTATTTTGCCACCCATTCTGGCCAACCAGATTGCAGCCGGAGAGGTGGTGGAGCGGCCCTCTTCTGTGGTGAAAGAGCTGGTGGAAAACAGCCTGGATGCGGGGGCCGACCGGGTCGAGATCGACATCGACAAGGGGGGAGCCAAGCTGATCCGCATCCGTGACAACGGCTGTGGCGTCGCCAAAGACGAGCTGGTGCTGGCGCTGTCGCGTCATGCCACCTCCAAGGTGGCCACGCTGGACGATCTGGAAGGGATCAACAGCCTCGGCTTTCGTGGTGAGGCGCTCGCTTCCATCAGCTCGGTCTCCCGTCTCACCTTCACCTCCCGTACTGCAGATCAGTCCGAAGCCTGGCAAGCCCAGGCGGAAGGGCGCGAAATGAGCGTCACCATCAAGCCGGCGGCACATCCGGTGGGCACCACGGTGGAGGTGGTGGATCTCTTCTTCAATACCCCGGCGCGGCGCAAGTTCATGCGCAGCGAAAAGACCGAGTTTGCCCATATCGACGAGCTGGTGCGCCGCATTGCGCTCTCCCGCTTCGATGCCACCCTGATCCTGCGCCACAATGGCAAGGTGGTGCGCCAGTACAAGGCCGCCAATACCGTGCCGGAGCAGGAGCGACGTCTCGCCGCCGTTTGCGGCACTCCCTTCATGCACCATGCGCTGGCGGTGGAGAGCGAGCATAGCGACGTGCGGTTGTGGGGCTGGTTGGCGACGCCGGAGGGGGCAAGACCGCAAAACGATCTGCAATACACCTATGTCAACGGCCGGATGATGCGCGACAAGCTCATCAACCACGCCATTCGTCAGGCCTATGACGAGTTGTTGCCTCCCGACCGCTTCGCCGCCTATGTGCTCTATATCGAGCTGGATCCCCGTCAGGTGGATGTCAACGTCCACCCGGCCAAGCATGAGGTACGCTTCCATCAGGCGCGACTGATCCACGACTTTATCTTTCAGGCGCTGTTTACTGCGCTGCGCCGCGAAGGCGTCAGTGCCGCTCATCAGGATGCCCCGCTGGCCGAAACTCTGGTCGAGTTGCCGGTCAGTCCGCAGATTGAATATCCCGGTCAGGCGCCACGTCCCGAATGGTACGGTGCCGAGCACAGCTACCGGGCACCTGCACAGGTGCGGGAGGGGGGCAGTGGGGCTGGCCGAGCCAGCAATTATCAACCGCCCGAGCCCCCAAGCCGGGAGGCAATGCGCGGCATGGGCGCTCTGCTCACTACGCTGCCTATCGCAGCTGAGGCAGCTCCTGTGCAGCCCACTGATCCAGTGCCGTCACCCAAACAGGGGGGATGTCGCGCCCTGACACTGGTGGATCAGGCCTACCTGTTGATCGAGCGGGATAATCAGCTGGCGCTGCTCTCGCTGGTGCGCGCCGAGCGGGTGTTGCTGCGCCACTGGCTGCTGGAGACCTGGGGCCAGGGACTGGCGGCCCAGCCACTGTTGCTGCCGGTCTCCTTCAAATTGCCGAAGAATTTGATCGCGCTGGTGACCGAGCAGGAACGTTTGCTGAAACGGATGGGGCTGGAGTTGAAAAGCGGGGGGCGCGACACCATGATCCTGACTCGGGTGCCGGCTCTGCTGCGCCAGACCGATCTGGTGCGTCTGTTACCCGAATTGCTGCAAATTATCGAGGGCGGATCTGACAGTGATGCTGGTCAGCAGGCTGAAGTATTATGCCAATGGTTGGTGGAGCAGGGGATAAGCCGCGAGAAGATATACGATTTTTCAACTGCCAGTCGTCTGCTGACGGAACTTGTGGCCGCTCACGCTGACCAACTGACAGATATTCGCATGGTGCGCCCCCTTTCGCTGGCGACCGTGCTGGAGGAGTTTGAACATGGCGAGTGACTTGCCGACCGCAATTTTTCTGATGGGGCCGACGGCCTCCGGCAAGACGGATCTCGCCATTGAACTGTGCCAGGCATTGCCTTGCGACATCATCAGCGTCGATTCTGCGCTGATCTATCGCGGCATGGATATAGGTACGGCCAAGCCGACCGCCGATGAACTGGCACGTGCCCCGCACCGGCTGATCGATATTCTTGATCCCGCTGTGAGTTATTCGGCAGCCGATTTTTGCAAGGATGCCCTGCGGGAGATGAAAGAGATCGCCGACCGTGGCCGCATTCCGTTGCTGGTGGGCGGCACCATGCTCTATTTCAAGGCGCTGCTGGAGGGATTGTCCCCGCTGCCCTCTGCCGATCCCGCCATTCGTGCCGGGATTGAGGAAGAGGCTGCCCGCCTCGGTTGGCAGGCGCTGCACGATGAGCTGGTGCGCATTGACCCGGTGGCCGGGGCGAGAATTCACCCCAATGACCCGCAGCGGCTCTCTCGGGCACTGGAGGTCTACCGCATCAGCGGCAAGACCCTTACCGAGCTGACTCAGGTGCAGGGGGAGGGCTTGCCCTATCGGGTGCTGCAGTTTGCCATCGCCCCGAGCGAACGCGCCGTGCTGCATCAGCGGATCGAACTGCGCTTTGACAAGATGCTGCAAGGTGGCTTTGAACAGGAGGTTCGTGCGCTGATGGCGCGCGGCGATCTGACCCCGGATCTCCCCTCCATTCGCTGTGTGGGTTATCGCCAAATGTGGGACTACCTGTGCGGTGAAGTGGGGTATGATGAGATGCGTTATCGTGGCATTGTTGCCACACGCCAATTGGCAAAACGACAGATGACCTGGTTGCGCGGCTGGCCCGACGTGACCTGGTTGGAATCTGGTGAGTCTGGCAATCTCGACCGCGTGCTTGCTCGCGCTGGTGCGGCTTGACACTCCCTGTATAATCAGGTTGTTATATTGATATTCGGTGTTTAAAAACAACAAACTATAAGGAAAAGAAAAATGGCTAAGGGGCAATCTCTCCAAGACCCGTTTTTGAATGCGCTGCGCCGTGAGCGGATTCCTGTTTCTATCTATTTGGTGAACGGCATCAAACTGCAAGGTCAGATCGAGTCTTTTGACCAGTTTGTTATCCTGCTGAAAAACACCGTGAGCCAGATGGTTTACAAGCACGCCATCTCGACTGTCGTACCGGCCCGTGCCGTCAATCATCACCAGCCCACTCCGGGTGGCGCGGCTGATGAACAGGGTGATGCCGAGGCGTGATATCCCTAGGCGAGTCAACTCGCCAACTCAGATTCATCATGATTCCTGTTAAGGAGCAAGCGCTTGTTTGACCGTTATGAAGCTGGCGAACAGGCCGTTCTGGTGCATGTCAACTTCAGTGATGAGGGTGAGCGGGAGGATCTGGAAGAGCTCAAGATGTTGGTGAGCTCGGCCGGAGTCAATGCGCTGGGGGTAATTACCACCAGTCGCAGTGCGCCCAGTGCCAAATTTTTTGTCGGCAGTGGCAAGGCTGAAGAGATCGCGTCCCAAGTCCAGATGCTGGATGCCGACGTCGTCATCTTCAACCATGCCCTGACCCCCGCCCAGGAGCGCAACCTGGAGCGTCTGTTCCAGTGCCGTGTGGTGGACCGAACCGGCCTGATCCTCGATATCTTTGCCCAGCGCGCCCGTACCCACGAAGGTAAACTGCAGGTCGAACTGGCACAGTTGCGCCATCTTTCCACTCGTCTGGTGCGAGGCTGGACCCACCTTGAGCGTCAAAAGGGCGGGATCGGTCTGCGTGGCCCGGGTGAAACCCAGCTTGAAACTGACCGACGTCTGCTGCGGGAACGCATCAAGGCGATTTTGCGTCGGCTCGACAAGGTGGCCAAGCAGCGGGAGCAGGGACGCCGCGCCCGCAACCGCAACGAAGTGCCGACGGTGTCACTGGTTGGTTATACCAACGCCGGAAAGTCCACTTTGTTCAACCAACTTACAGCTGCCAGCGTGTATGCTGCCGACCAATTGTTCGCAACTCTGGATCCCACCCTGCGTAAACTGGTGATCCGGGATGTGGGTGATGTGATTTTGGCGGATACAGTTGGATTTATTCGACACTTGCCCCATGATCTGGTCGCGGCCTTCAAGGCGACCCTGCAGGAGACCCGTGAAGCGGATCTGCTGCTGCATGTGGTGGACTGTGCCGATGAGCAGATGCAGGAGAATATCGACTCCGTGCAGCAGGTGCTCGCCGAGATCGAAGCCGATGACAGGCCCCAGCTGATGATCTGCAACAAGATCGACAAGCTGGCGGATCGTCCGGCAGGTCTGGAGCGAGATGACGAGGGGCGCCCGTTGCGCGTCTGGTTGTCGGCCCAGACTGGTGAAGGTTGTGAGCATCTGTTTACGGCGCTGACCGAATTGCTGGCTGGCTCCATGGTGCATCACACCCTGCAGTTGCCTCCTTCTGCCGCGAGATTGCGCAGTGCGCTCTATCAGCTGAAAGGGATTGAGCAGGAAGGTTTTAGCGAGGAGGGTGATTTCGTGCTGGAAGTCCGCTTGCAAGTGGCCGACTGGAACCGCCTCCTGAAACAGGAAGGTGAGAGTTTACAACGCTTTATCAGGCATTGATTCGTCGATGAAGGTGACCCCTTAGGGGCTTCTCAACGTATGATGGCCCGATAGAGATGATATCCATCCGCATGTATTAATGGAGACGCTGATGGCTTGGAATGAGCCTGGTAACAACGGCAAAGACCGTGACCCTTGGGGGAATAACGGCAAGAATCAGGGACCCCCTGATCTGGATGAAATGCTGCGCAAAGTGAGTCGCCGTTTCGGTGGCTTGTTTGGTGGCGGCAAATCTGGCGGCGATGTAGGTCGCTTTGGTATCTCCATCGCGCTGGTTGTGGCTGTGGTGGTGTGGGTCGTCAGCGGCTTCTACACCATTCGCGAAGCGGAGCGTGGTGCCGTGCTGCGGTTTGGCAAGTTTTCCCATATTGTCGAGCCGGGCCTGCGCTGGAAGCCGACCTTTATCGATCAGGTGATCCCGGTGGACGTCGAGTCCGTGCGCTCCCTGCCTGCCTCCGGTTTCATGCTGACTCAGGATGAGAACGTGGTACGGGTCGAGATGGACGTGCAGTACCGTGTGGTCAATCCCGAGCAGTATCTGTTCAGCGTGACCAATGCCGACGAGAGTCTGGGTCAGGCCACCGATAGCGCCCTGCGCTATGTAGTGGGTCATACCCGGATGGATGACGTCCTGACTACCGGTCGTGAGAAAGTGCGTCAGGAGACTTGGCAGGTGATCGATGGCATCATCGAGCCCTACCAGATGGGTCTGCAGATCGTCGACGTCAACTTCCTGCCGGCGCGTCCGCCGGAAGAGGTGAAAGACGCCTTTGATGACGCCATCTCCGCTCAGGAAGATGAACAGCGCTTCATTCGTGAAGCAGAAGCCTATGCCCGTGAAGTGGAGCCCAAGGCCCGTGGCCAGGTGAAGCGTCTGGAGCAGGAAGCGGAAGCTTACAAATCCCAGATCGTGTTGAAAGCCCAGGGTGAAGTCGCTCGCTTCAACGAGCTGCTGCCCCAGTATCTGGCTGCCCCCGAGCTGACCCGTGAGCGTATCTATCTGGAAACGATGGAAGAGCTCTATCAGCAGGCCAACAAGGTGGTGGTCGACATGCCGGCTGGCAACAACAGCATGATCTACCTGCCGCTCGACAAGCTGTCTGGCAAGCCGAAGGCTGCCCAGTCTGATCGTGCCACTGTCGCCCCGGTCACAGAGCAGGTTCCCGTTTCCAACGAGGGTGCCAACTCTACGCCGACAATGCCGCTGCGTAGCGGTGACCGCTTCAGCTCAGGGAGAAACTGATAGATGAAAAAGCTAGCTATTGGTGCAATCGCTGTCGCGGCCATGGTCTGCTTCTCCTCTGTCTTTATCGTTGATGAAGGTCAGAAGGGGATTGTGGTGCAGTTTGGCAAGGTGAAGCGGGTTGACTCCGGTGAGCCCCGCCTCTATGAGCCGGGCCTGCACTTCAAGGTGCCGCTCATCGACCAGGTTCGCAAGATGGATGCCCGCATCCAGACCATTGACAGCCAGGCCGACCGTTTTGTCACCTCCGAGAAGAAAGACCTGATCATCGACTCCTACGTGAAGTGGAAGATCGAGGACTTCTCCAAGTACTACCTGGCAACCGGTGGTGGCAACAAGCTGCAGGCTGAAGATCTGCTCAAACGCAAGATCAATAACGGTCTGCGTTCCGAGATCGGTAACCGCACCATCAAGGACATCGTCTCCGGTGAGCGCAGTACCGTGATGGAAGATGCCCTGAAGAAGATGGCGCGCTCCTCCGAGCTCGGTATCAAGGTGGTGGATGTACGGATCAAGCAGATCAACCTGCCGGTGGAAGTCTCCAACTCCATCTACCAGCGGATGCGCGCCGAGCGTACCGCAGTTGCCCGTGAGCACCGCTCTCAGGGTCGCGAGAAGGCTGAAATCCTGCGTGCCGATATCGACCGCAAGGTGACCGTCATGATCGCCGACGCCGAGAGTAACGCTCGCCAGCTGCGCGGTGAAGGGGATGCGGAAGCCGCCAAGATCTATGCCGACAGCTACAAGAAAGACCCCGAGTTTTTCAGCTTCGTGCGTAGCATGGAGGCCTATCGCAAGAGCTTTGCCGGTGGCAACGACCTGATGGTATTGAAGCCGGACAGCGAGTTCTTCCGTTACCTCAAGTCTCCTCACGGCACCAAGCAGTAATCGCCACGAGGTCACATTCAAAGGGTCTGCATTGTCAGACCCTTTTGTTTTTGGTGCCAACGCCAGCCGTAAACCCAGGGGGCTGGTTGCATTCAAGGAGGTCGGATGCTGACATCCATGCTGATGGGGTTGGGATTGTTGCTGTTGTTCGAGGGGCTCTGCCCGCTGTTGATGCCCAGGGCATGGCAGCAGATGTTACGGCTGCTGAGCGATCAGCCACCGGAGCAGTTGCGCCGTATCGGCGGCTCGCTAGTGGTTGCGGGTAGCGTGATCCTCTGGATGCTGAGTCGCTGAGTCTGGCGCAATGCACTGTCCAGCAGATAGCAGACAATAAAAAAGAGGCCGAAGGCCTCTTTTTTATTGCATCCCGTTTACTCAGGCACTGCGCTGCACGGCCATGTGGGCCAGTGTTTCCAGCGCGTGCTTGTGTTGGGAGTCCGGCAGGATGGCGAGGGCGGCAATGGCCTTGTCGGCCTCTTCCCTGGCACGCATGCGGGAGTACTCCAGCGCGCCGGTACGGTCGAGAATCCCGAGGATCTGCTCAAGATGTTCCATACCGTTGCGGTGCTCGATGGCATCGCGCACCAGCTGGCGCTCTTCCGGCGTGCCCACTTCCATGGCGCGCAGCAGCGGCAGGGTCGGTTTGCCTTCGGCCAGATCGTCGCCGACGTTCTTGCCCATCTCTTCGCTCTGGGAGCAGTAGTCCATCACGTCATCGATGATCTGGAACGCGGTGCCCAGATACTTGCCGTAATCGGTCATGGCCTGCTCGACGGGCTCGGGCTGATGGGTCAGCACGGCTGCAAGGCGAGTGGCGGCCTCGAACAGCTTGGCGGTCTTGCAGTAGATGACCGTCATGTAGCTCTCTTCGGTGGTATCCGGGTCGTTGCAGTTCATCAGCTGCAACACTTCCCCTTCGGCGATGGTGTTGGTGGCATCCGAGAGGATCTCCATCACCCGCAGGTTGGAGAGTTCGGCCATCATCTGGAAGGAGCGGCTATAGAGGTAGTCACCGACCAGCACGCTGGCGGCATTGCCAAACATGGCGTTGGCGGTCTCCCTGCCACGGCGCAGGTCGGATTCGTCGACTACGTCGTCATGCAGCAGGGTAGAGGTGTGAATGAATTCGATGATGGCGGCCAGTTTCAGGTGATCCTCACCCTCATAGCCCAGCGCACGCGCAGCCATCACGGTCAGCATGGGGCGCATCCGTTTCCCGCCGGCGCTGACAATGTAGAAACCCAGCTGATTAATCAGACTAACGTCGGACTGGAGTCGGGCCAGGATCAGTTCATTGACCGCCGTCATGTCGGCGGCACAGAGCGCACGGATAGTCTGTTGGTCCATAAGTCTCGTAACGTGACAGCAGCAATAACTGCGATTTTAGTAATGGCAGGGATTCTACACGATTTCACAATGGGTTACAGTTAGGCGTTTATCCACGGCGGCAGATATGCGCACAAAATAAACTTTTTGCTAAATTGGCCTTGCCTGAGCAGATCGATTTGCGTAGAATGCCCGCCCATTGTTATAGGTTTTTGCGCATGTCTAGCCTTGAGCAAAAGACATGCCTTTACGGAGTTAATCAAATGTACGCGGTATTCCAAAGCGGCGGAAAACAACACCGTGTGGCCGAAGGTCAAATCGTTCGTCTGGAAAAGCTGAACGTTGAGACTGGCGCTACCATCGACTTCAACGAAGTTCTGATGGTTGCTGCAGGCGACACTTTTAAAGTAGGTGCTCCTTTCGTTGAAGGTGGCAAGGTTGTAGCTGAAGTTGTGGCTCACGGCCGTGGCGAGAAAGTGACTATCGTCAAGTTCCGTCGTCGTAAGCACCATCGTAAGCAAGCGGGCCACCGTCAGTGGTTCACTGAAGTCAAAATCACTGGCATCAGCGCTTAATTAGAGGAGTCCGATAAATGGCACACAAAAAAGCTGGCGGTTCATCCCGCAACGGTCGCGATTCTGAAGCTAAACGCCTGGGCGTGAAGCGTTTCGGCGGCGAAACAGTTCTGGCTGGCAGCATCATCGTTCGTCAACGTGGTACCAAGTTCCACGCTGGCACCAACGTTGGTCTGGGCAAGGATCACACCCTGTTCGCTACCGCGACTGGTAAAATCCTGTTCGAAGTTAAAGGTCCGCTGAATCGTAAGTACGTTAGCATCGTTGCTGAGTAATTACGGACCGCAAGGATCCGAAGCCCCGCCAACAGGCGGGGCTTTTGTTTTTCTGACGTCTTTCTGATGTCGTTGACGAAAAAACGGAACGCAGCTGACTTTGGCTCTGACGGGCATGATTGGCAAGATGCGTATCGCCCGCAGGGGTCTGTACCACTATAATTGCGTATCGGTTTTTCGAATTAAGGTGACGGTTACCTATGAAGTTTGTTGATGAAGTCCAGATTCGAGTCGATGCCGGTGACGGTGGTAACGGTTGTGTAAGCTTTCGCCGTGAAAAATATATTCCCAACGGTGGTCCGGACGGCGGTGACGGCGGTGACGGTGGCGACGTATATCTGATCGCCGACGAGAACCTCAATACCCTGATCGACTACCGTTTCGAGCGTTTCCATGCTGCCGAGCGCGGTGAGAATGGCCAGAGCGCCAACTGTACCGGTCGCCGCGGTAAGGACAAGATCCTGCGTGTGCCGGTCGGTACCCGAGCGACCGATGAAGATACCGGTGAACTGCTGGGGGATCTGACCCACCACGAGCAGAAGCTGCTGGTTGCCAAAGGTGGTTTCCACGGTCTGGGCAACACCCGCTTCAAGAGCTCCGTCAACCGTGCTCCCCGCCAGAAGAGTAACGGTACTCCGGGTGAAGTGCGTACCCTGAAGCTGGAGCTGCTGCTGCTGGCCGATGTCGGCATGCTGGGTCTGCCCAACGCAGGCAAGTCTACCTTTATTCGCGCCGTTTCTGCGGCTCGCCCGAAAGTGGCTGATTACCCCTTCACTACCCTGGTACCGAACCTGGGTGTGGTGCGTGGTGAAAACTCCCGCTCCTTCGTGATCGCCGATATCCCTGGTCTGATCGAAGGTGCTGCCGAAGGCGCAGGTCTGGGTATCCGCTTCCTGAAACACCTCGAGCGTTGCCGCGTGCTGATCCACCTGGTGGATATCTGCCCGGTTGATGGCTCCGATCCTGCTGAAAATGCCGTGACCATCGTCAAGGAGCTGGAGAAGTACAGCCCGGAACTGGCTGGCAAGCCGCGCTGGTTGGTGTTTAACAAGATGGATCTGATCCTGGAAGAAGAAGCCCAGGAGGTGATGGATCGCGTCAAGGCGGCCCTGAACCACGAAGGTCCGGTCTATGCCATCACTGCCATCAACAAGGAAGGCACCAAGAAGGTCTGCTACGACATTCTGGATCTGCTGGATACCATGCCCCGTCAGCTGGCGGAAGATGCCAAAGACGCCATCGAGAAGGTGGAGTTCAAGTGGGATGACTACCACAAGAACCAGCTGGCCAAGGCTGAAGCTGAAGCACTGGCTGCCTCTCTTGCCTTCGATGAAGGGCTTGATGATGACGATTGGGATGACGACGAAGATGATGGCGTTGAAGTCATCTACGTCCGTGACTGATCCCCGTCACTCTCATTGAAAACCGGAGCCTGAACAGGCTCCGGTTTTTTTTATGTCTATCGAGCAGCAACTCATTAGGTATATTTGTGATGTCACTTATTGCCTGCCACTGATAACCGAT
Organism: Aeromonas sp. s12; assembly: GCF_040907925.1. NCBI lineage: Bacteria > Pseudomonadati > Pseudomonadota > Gammaproteobacteria > Aeromonadales > Aeromonadaceae > Aeromonas > Aeromonas sp. s12. The sequence continues at coordinate 87,074 of NZ_JBFOCT010000011.1, forward strand.
TATACTGCCCACCAAAATTAACAATAACGAAACAATCATCTGGCGATGTCGATTGAATCGATATGCGCCGCTGTATCTTATTGTTTTAATGGAAGGTTTACCTGTGGAAATATTTATGCGCAGATTTCTGCCTTAAGGGCTTGTTTGTGCATTTTTTTAGAGTATTCTTGCGCCCGTTTTGCCGGTTAATGCATGAATACGCAGGTTTGCCGGGCTAGGGAAAAGTAACATTAGGGCAGTCATATCATGTTGGAAAAGAGTCTCGAAGCACCTGCGGTCAATACTCGCCGTAATTTGTTGATGTTTCTGGTTCCGTCACTTATCGGGATCCTGCTGTTCATGACGCCGGTCGTCTATGACGGTAACGTCACCATCCCGGTGGCCGTGCTGGCCAAGCTGGTACAGCGCGTTTTTGCCGATTATCTGGTCGCCATGGTCAGTGCGGTGATCACCACCACCATGCTGATGACGGTGATTGCCTGGCTGTTCAAGCCAGCGATTCTGGTGCGTCGTCCTTTCCTCAACAGTTTGTTCAATGTCTCCCCTTTCTGGGCCTGCGTGCGGGTATTGGGCGGTATCTTCGTGCTGCTGACCTTTTTCCAGGTGGGGCCAGAAGTGCTTTACTCCGGCGCAACCGGTGGACTGGTGCTCAACGATCTGCTGCCGGTGCTGTTTTCAGTCTTCATTTTTGCCGGCCTGCTGCTGCCGTTGCTGCTCGATTTCGGGCTGCTGGAATTTGTCGGCACCATGATGACCCGCATCATGCGTCCGGTGTTCCGGTTGCCGGGTCGTTCGGCTGTGGACTGCTTTGCCTCCTGGCTTGGCGATGGCAGCGTCGGCATCCTGCTGACCAGCAAGCAGTACGAAGGGAAGTTCTATACCCAGCGTGAAGCCGCGGTGATTGGCACCACTTTCTCTGCTGTCTCCATCACCTTCTGTCTGGTGGTGATCTCCCAGGTGAAGCTGGAGCACATGTTCGTCCCCTTCTACCTGACCGTCTGTCTGGCGGGGGGGGTTGCCGCCATCGTGGTGCCGCGTCTGCCACCGCTCTGCTGGAAGAAGGACATCTATGCCGATGGCACTCCCCTGTGCCGCAAGCAGGAAGCAGTGCCGCACCAGCACAGCGTAATGAGCTATGGTTTCGAGCGTGCGCTGACCAAGGCTGACAGCATGACTGATCTCGGCGCCGTCGCGCGGGAAGGGGTGAAGAATGCACTGGATATGGTGTTTGGCGTGCTGCCGGTGGTGATGGCGATCGGTACCTGTGCCCTGATGCTGGCCGAACATACCCCTATCTTCAACTGGCTTGGCGCCCCGTTTGTCCCCTTGCTGGAGCTGCTGCAACTGCCTGAGGCGGAAGCGGCGTCCAAGACCATCATGGTCGGTTTTGCCGACATGTTCATTCCGGCGGTGCTGGCCTCGACCATCGAGAGCGACATGACCCGCTTCGTGATTGCCGCCATGTCGGTGACCCAGCTGATCTATATGTCGGAAGTGGGCGCCCTGCTGCTGGGCAGCAAGATCCCGGTCAAGCTGTGGGAGTTGTTCGTTATCTTCCTGCTGCGCACTCTGGTTACCTTGCCGGTTATTGCCGGGGTGGCACACCTGCTGTTCTAAGGGCGCAGCGCAGTGAAAAACGGTCAACCTCGGTTGACCGTTTTTTTATGGCTTTTCCTCTTTTCTCCGGGCTTGATGGATTACGCGGGTTATTCGCAAAACGTTCTGCCTTGCAAGGTGTGGGTCATTCGCCGTGGGCTGAGTGTGGGTAACAAGAGAGAAGGGCCTGCGGGCCCTTGCTCATCAGTGTCCCTGCGGGTGGGGCTGTGCCGGCTTGCGGGGACACTGCACCAGCAGGGTATGGATGGTGTAGGTGCTGATCTGGGGGAAGCTCGGGCTAAATCCCCTCATCGGGTCGGTGCCCCCCATGCTCATCTGAACCTTGGTGAAGGTGTGCTGGCTGCGATCGGTTTCCTGATAGCCCTGCGGACAGCTCAAGCTTGCCTGTTGCTGGCAATCATCCGGCGCACTGCACTTGATCTGGAATCGTTGCAGCGAGGAATCTGCGGAGGTGAGCTCAGTGACAGTGGCGGGGGCGCAACCGGACAGCAATATACTGCCCAGCAGGACAATTCTCTGTGACATAAAAGGCGCGTGCTCTGTGGGACATGAAAAGGGGGAGCGTGCCGGCCGGACTCTTGGTATCCCGCGCCGGCCGCCGTATGGGTTAGTGTGACGTTATGCTCAGATCGGACACTGGATGGTCAGCGAGTGGATTGTGTTGGCGATGCGATAGGGCTTGGCTGCCTTGTAGATCTTCTTCTCGTCGTCATAGCTTCCCCCCAGATACTGGGTGCTGTAGAGCGTCTGCTGGCGGCGGTCGGTCTCCTTGTAACCTTGTGGGCAGGTCTGGTTGGCCTGCTGGAAGCAGGCTTTCATGCTGCTGCACTCGATGTAGAAGCCGCGCTGGCTGGTATCGGCAAGGTGCACCGGGGTGACGGTGGGGGCGGGTGGAGACAACAGGGCGCAACCGGAGAGCGTCAGCGCGCCCAGCAGAACGAGATGTTTTGACATAGATAACCTGAACAGTGTGGTGTGACAAAGAGTGAGGGGGAGTCTATTGCTCCCCCTTCGCTATAGGGGCACCGTTATAACCAGCCAGGGGCGCTCAGGCCAGCCCGCAAATGTAAGAAAATATGATCCACCCCCGGGCTTACGCGGCCAGCAGGATGAGCGTTCAAACAATACTTGCCTGAGATTTGTTCCGTTCGATTGCTGCCGCTTGGCAGGCTGAGTGTGGCAGGAGATAGTGATTCATTCAGGTATCCCGTGCTACATTGCCCCACTTGTTACTGGTGTGTAAATCAATGGAGTGACCCATGTCTGCCATCCCCTATTCCGTGCTCGATCTGGTGCCTGTTGCCGAAGGTTCCGTGCCTGCCGAGTCGTTTCGCCGTTCACGGGATCTTGCCCGCCATGCCGAGGGTTGGGGTTACCAGCGCTACTGGCTGGCCGAACATCACAACATGCCGGGCATTGCCAGTGCCGCCACCTCGGTGCTAATCGGCCATCTGGCCGAAGCCACCACCACCCTGCGGATCGGGGCGGGTGGCATCATGCTGCCGAACCACTCGCCGCTGGTGATTGCCGAACAGTTTGGCACCTTGGCTTCTCTCTATCCCGACCGCATCGACCTTGGCCTTGGCCGCGCCCCCGGTACCGATCAGCGCACCATGCGGGCGCTGCGGCGAATGCGCAGTGGCGAGGTGGATGATTTTCCGGCCGATGTGCGCGAGCTGATGAGCTACTTTGGCGACGATATTGGCGCAGTGCAGGCGGTGCCCGGCAAGGGGCTGCATCTACCCATCTGGCTGCTGGGCTCCAGCCTCTACAGCGCGCAACTTGCAGCGGCGATGGGCTTGCCGTTCGGGTTTGCCTCCCATTTTGCTCCCGCCATGTTGCTGCAGGCGCTGGAGATCTACCGCAGCCAGTATCGCCCCTCTGCTCGCTGGCCCAAGCCCCATGCGGTGGTCTGCATCAACATGATCGCCGCCGACAGCGAGCGGGAGGCCCGTTTCCAATTCACTACCGTGCAGCAGCAGTTCTTGCGTCTCCATCGCGGTGATGCGGGCAAGCTGCCCGCGCCGGTTGTCCAGCTTGGCGATGAGTGGGCGCCCCGTGAGCTGATGGCGATGGAGCAGACCCTGGCCCGATCTCTGGTGGGCGACCCTGAGCAGGTTCGTCACGGCCTCAAGGTGCTGCTGGCGGAAACCCGTGCCGATGAGCTGATGTTCAATGGACCCATCGTCGATCATCAGGCCCGATTGCGCTCCTTTGAAATTGCCGCCGAGCTGATGCAGAGCCTGTAAGCCATGACGAACCCTACTGTCGCGGTGGATGGGCCGTATTGGAATCCCATGGTACCGGAGCTGTCGGTTACCGATCTGGCTCGATCTCTGGTTTTCTATACCGGTTTGTTGGGCTTCTCGGTCCGCTATCGGCGCGATGACCCTCCTTTTGCTTATCTTGAGCAGCAACAGGTACAACTGATGCTGGAGCAGTTACATCCGGCGGGTTGGCAGGTCGGGGCGCTGGAGCCACCATTCGGTCGGGGGATCAATCTGCAGATGGAGCTGACCGAAATCCAGCCGCTACTCGACCGCTTGCAGGCTGCCGGGATTGCACTTTTCCGGCAGCCCACTGAGGTCTGGTATCCAGTGGGCGAGATGCTGGCCGGGCAGCGCGAATTTTTGCTGCAGGATCCCGATGGTTATCTGTTACGGTTTGTGCAATATCTGGGGGAACGAGCGGCTGACTGACAAGATCAAAATCTTAACCATCTGATTTTAAAGGACTGTCAGATGTGTGTCAGCCATCTGTCGTGTCACCTTTCGCGGCGCAAGCCCTATGCTGGCCCTGTCAATTACCACAAGGAGTTCGAGATGATCGTCAGGAAGTTGCGATTGCAACGGGGTTGGTCTCAGGATCAGTTGGCAACGTTGACTGGTTTGAGTGTCCGCACTATCCAGCGGATCGAGCAGGGGCAGCAACCCGGACTGGAATCTCTCAAGGCCCTGGCCGCAGTCTTTGAACTCGATGTGGCTCAACTGGATGGGTCAGAGCAACAGGAGCGCGAGATGGGAGGAAGTGACACTATGGGGCAGGATGCGGTGCAGGTATCGGCAGAGGAGCGGGCGGCAATGCGCTATGTGGAGGAGCTCAAGGGCTTCTATCACCATGTCGCCAGCTATGTGGTGGTGATCTGCGGGCTGTTTGTCATCAACTACCTGAGCAATCCGGAGTACATCTGGGCATGGTGGCCAACCTTGGGTTGGGGGCTGGGACTTGCCTCCCATGCTGTTCGGGTGTTTCAGCCCTTCAAGCTGTTTGGCCCCGAGTGGGAGCGGCGCCAGATCGAGAAGCGGCTGGGGCGCAAGTTGTAACTTCATTCGCCGGAAAACAGGGAACCTAAAACAGAAAGCCCGGCAACCAGCCGGGCTTTGTTATTGGAGCGGGTTGTGGCCATCCGTGCGGCAGCGACCGCCAGATTGCTGCGCACTTTCTAGCTGGCGTGAACCGGGCAGGGGGTGGTGATCAGGGCATCATCCTCGTAGCGCCACAGGGTGAGGCTGTTGCCCCAGACGCAGCCGGTATCGAGCGCCTTGATATCGCTCTTGCCGGTGTTGCCCATCAGGGCCGCCCAGTGGCCGAACACCAGAATGGGGTCATCCACGTGGTGTTCGCGCTGTTCGAACCAGGGACGCAGCCCCGGGGTCGACTCCTTGGGCCCCTTCTTGCATTTGAAGTCGAGACGACCGTCGAAATAGCAGAAGCGCATCCGGGTGAAGGTGTTGATGATGTAGCGGTAGCGGTCGATCCCGACCAGATCATCTTTCCAGCCATCGGGCTGGTCGCCGTACATGTTGTGCAGCAGCCAGCTGTACTGGTCACCGCGCAGCAGGCTCTCTACCTCGCGGGCGCAGTTGCGCGCGGTGCGGACATCCCATGCGGGGGAGATCCCGGCATGCACCATCATGATGGGGAGATCCGGATGTTCGGCCAGTAGCGGGCGGTGGCGCAGCCACTCCAGCAGTTCATCCCGATCCGGGGCATCCATCAGGCTTTGCAGCTTGTCTTTCTTCTTGAGCGGTGCAACGCCATCGGCGACAGCCAGCAGGTGCAGGTCGTGGTTACCGAGCACGGTGACGGCGCGGTTGCCCAGCCCTTTGACAAAACGCAGGGTATTGAGGGAGTCCGGGCCGCGGGCGACCAGATCGCCGCAGAGCCAGAGCACGTCTTGGTCGGGATCGAACGCGGCAAGATCCAGCAGACGGCGCAAGTCGTCGTAACAGCCCTGGATGTCACCGACAAAACAGTTCGCCATGAAACCTCAGTTGATAATATTGGGGATAGCCAGCGTGAAGGGGGCGATGGGCGCCTCAAACTGCTGACCAGAGCCATCTTGCAGGGTATAGCTCCCTTCCATCACCCCAAGCGGGGTCGCCAGCGGCACGCCGCTCTGGTAGCGGTAGGTCTCACCTTCGGCAATGACGGGTTGTTCCCCGACCACGCCCGGGCCTGCCACTTCCAGCATCTTGCCATTGGCATCGGTGATGAGCCAGCGCCGATGCAGAAGTTGCACCGGGCCGGGCCCCAGATTCTCAATCTCGATCAGATAGTGAAACTGGTAAGGGTCTTTGGAGCCCGCCACATACACGGGGTATGGGCGGATCTCGATGTGCGGGAGTGCCACAGGATCAGGCCTGTTGCTGATCCGCCAGCCAGTTGGCGATCATGACAAACTGCTCGAGGGAGAGATTCTCCGGGCGCAGGTTGCCATCGATACCAAGCTCGGTCAGCTGGGCGTCGGTGATGAAGTTGGAGAAACTGTTGCGGATGGTCTTGCGACGCTGGCCAAAGCCTTCGGTACAGACGCGATTCAGACAGCGAATGTCTTTTGCGACTATGGTCGGATTCTTGTGCGGGATCAGGCGAACCACGGCAGAGTCCACCTTTGGCGCCGGTTTGAAGGCACCCGGGCCCACTTCCAGCACAGGCACCACCTGGCAGTAGTACTGGGTCATCACGCTCAGGCGGCCATAAGCCTTGCTGCCCGGGCCTGCTGCCAGACGCAACACCACTTCCTTTTGCAGCATGAAGTGCATGTCTTCGACCCGATCTGCGAACTCGCACAGGTGGAAGATGAGCGGGGTGGAGATGTTGTAGGGCAGGTTGCCGAAGATCCGCAGCGGCCCCTTGCCTTCACCCATCAGGGTGCCGAAGTCGAAACGCATGGCATCCGCTTCGATGACGGTCAGCTTGTCTTTGAGGGTCGGGTGCTCGCGCAGGCGCGCAGCCAGGTCCCGGTCAAGCTCGACCACGGTCATTTTGTCCATCTGGGCGGCAACCGGCTCGGTCAGCGCGGCCAGACCCGGACCGATCTCCACCAGATTCTGACCCGGCTGCGGGTTGATGGCGGCGACGATTTGATCGATCACATACCGGTCGTGCAAGAAGTTCTGACCGAAACGCTTACGGGCCGTGTGGCCCATGTGCACCTTACTGCTCATATCTTTTTTTCTCTACCATCTTGATGGCGTGGTTAATCGCGGTGACAAGGCTGCCCGGATCGGCCAGGCCCTTGCCTGCCAGATCCAGCGCGGTGCCGTGATCCACCGAAGTGCGGATGAAGGGAAGCCCCAGGGTGATATTGACCGAACTGCCGAAGCCCTTGTATTTGAGCACAGGCAGCCCCTGGTCGTGGTACATGGCGAGTACCGCATCCGCATCCTTGAGGTATTTCTCCTGGAACAGGGTGTCGGCCGGCAATGGGCCGACCAGATCGATCCCTTCCTGGCGCAGGGTGGCCAGGGCGGGTTCGATCACGTCAATCTCTTCACGTCCAAGATGGCCACCTTCCCCCGCATGGGGGTTGAGGCCGCAGACGTAAATACGGGGTTTGGCGATGCCAAACTTGGTGGCGAGATCCTCATTTAGGATCCGGATCACCTTGCCGAGGCGATCCTCGGTGATGGCCATCGCTACATAGGCCAGCGGAATATGGGTTGTCGCCAGTGCGACCCGCAGCCCCTCGGTGGCCAGCATCATCACCACATCGGCGGTGTTGGATTGCTGGGCAAAGAACTCGGTGTGGCCGCTGAACGAGACCCCGGCCTGGTTGATGATCCCCTTGTGCACCGGCCCGGTCACCACGGCGGCAAATTCGCCGCTCATGTTGCCATCACAGGCGCGCTGCAGGGTTGCCAACACATAGGCGCCATTGCCTTCGTTCAGCTCGCCCGGCACCACGGGGGTGCCGAGGGTGACCGGACAGACGGTCAGGGTGCCCGCCCGCTGCGGATGAGCAGGGGCGGCGGCATCGTAGGGCTCAAGCTCGATGGGCAGCCCAAGCAGGGTTGCCCGCTCGCGCAGCAGCGCCGGATCGGCGATCACCACCAACTGGTGGGGCCAATCCTGCCGGGCAATCTGCAGCACCAGATCCGGGCCGATCCCGGCCGGTTCGCCCGGGGTAACGGCAAGGCGACGGCAGCTCATCAGCTACCGGCTCCTTCGATCTGGATGTAGGCCTCGTCACGCAGCTCATCCAGCCACGCCTGGGACTCTTCCACGAAGCGGCGATTGTAGATCAGCTGGTAGGCGCGCTGCTCCTGAGCCTTGTCGGTCGCATCCTGGCTGCGGCGATCTTCCACCTGCACTATGTGCCAGCCGTGGCTGGTACGGAACGGGGCACTGATCTGGCCCGGTTGCAGACGGTTGACCATGTCGCGGAACTCGGGGACATAGACGTTGGGATCAGACCAGCCCAGTTCGCCACCCTGCACCGCAGAGCCCGGATCTTCGGAGTACTTCTCCGCCATGCTGGCGAAGCTTGCCTTGCCGCTCTTGATGTCGTGCAGAATGCCATCCAGCATCCCCTTGGCTTTCTCTTCGCTCAGGATAATGGACGGCTTGATCAGGATATGGCGGGCTTTCACCTCGGTCTGCATCACTTGCTGCTGACCCTTGGTGTCGAACACCTTGACGATGTGCAGGCCGGCGCCGGAGCGCAGCGGGCCGACGATGTCGCCCTTCTTGGCACCCTGTACCGCTTCCGCCATCAGGGTCGGCATCTCTTGCGGGCTCATCCAGCCCCAGTCGCCCCCTTCCAGCGCCTTGGGACCGTTACTCTCGGCAATGGCCAGTTTGCGGAAGTCGGCACCTTGCTTGAGGGCAGCCAGAATGCGCTCGATCTTGCTCTTGGCGGCATCCAGCTGGGCGGCAGTGGGGTTGTCCGGCAGGGCAATCTGGATATGGCCGACGTGGTATTCGTTCTGCTGTTGACCCTGTTTCTTCAGGATCTCCACCACCTGCTTCACCTCCTGCTCGGAGATGTTGATACGGCGGCGCACCTGATTGCGGCGCACCTCGTTCATCAGGATCTCGCGGCGAACCTCTTCCCGATACTGGGCATAGGTCATCCCTTCACGGGCGAGTTGGGCCCGCAGCTGATCCAGGGTCATCTTGTTGTCGGCAGCGATGCCCTGAATAGCCTGTTCCAGCTGGGTATCGCTAATCTTCAGCCCCTGGCGCTCCGCCAGTTGCAGCTGCAGGCTCTCCTGGATCAGGCGATCCAGCGCCTGTTTGCGCAGGGTAGCGTCATCAGGCAGGGACTGGCCGCTCTCCTGAGCGGAGAGTTTTACCTTGTTGACCAGTACGTCCTGTTGGCTGGACAGCACCACGTCCTTGTTGACCACGGCCAGCACCTTGTCCATCAGCTCGGGCGCAGCCAGTGCGGCCTGGCTCATGGCACCGAACATTCCCGCGGTCAGCAGGGCAATCAGGGTCTTTTTCATATCCATCTCTCAAGGCTGGGCCAGCATCATTGCTGGCCTTTCAGATTAAACGGGCGAACATAGGGCAGCAGCTCGGTATCCAGGGTGACGCTGCGGCCACCGGTACCCACGCTGCCAAGTCCCTTCATTTCAAACTGCAGACCAATGACTTTTTCCGAAGTGGGCTTCAGGGTGACGTTGTCCGGCTGATTGTGCCACTCCAGGCTCATGTTGATGCTCCAGCAGCAGGAGTCGTATTTGACACCGATCTTGCGGTCAATGTTCACATCCTGCTTGATGTCACGGTAGTAACCGCCATACATCTGCCACTGATCGGCGATCGGCGCCATCATCACCAGGCCCGCCTGGCTCAGATCTTCTGCCAGCGCCGTGTTGGTCGGATAGCGATAGTCCAGGTTGCCATCCTTGATGTAGCGGTAGTTGACCTGAGTGGTCAGCTTGCCGGTCCGGTACTCGACTGCACCGTTGCCAGCCGTAAATTCACCCTCGGAGGTATCGTACTGGGTCCCCGCATGGGCAAACCACTCATCGGTGATCCGGGCATCACCCTCGAACGAGAGCAGGGAGCGGGCGTTGGTGCTTTCCGGATTTGAAGGGTAGAGGCGCACCTTGGGTGGCGTCATCTCAAAGGCCTGGGCCACCGCCAGACGCAACCGTTCATCACCCACATTGTCATAGACCCGGCTGGTCAGGCCAACGGTGACCCGATTGGCATCGCTGATGCGGTCGAGACCGGCAAAGCGGCGGTCACTGAACAGGCTGTAGTAGTCCTGACGGGTGGTGGTGGAGTCGTAGATCCCGATCTCGTCCTGATTTTTGTAAGGGATATAGAGGTACTGGAACTCGGGTTCCAGGGTTTGGGTGCCCTTGCCATCATACCAGTCGAGCGGCCGATCGAAGTTGACGCCCCCCTTGAGGCGGAAGGAGGGCAGAGTACGGGTAATGGTGCCCTCTTTTAGGGTCAGCTGTTTGCTGTCTGCATCGGTGAAGCGGTTGCGGTCTTGGCTAACCAGATTATCGGGTACCTCCTGGTTGTAGGAGGTAAACATCAGCTTGTACTGACTGGTCAGGTAGTAACCCGGTGCATCCACCAGGGGCACGGTCAGGGTTGGCGCCAGATGCAGGCGGGTGGCGGTATAGCGCTCACCTGCTTGCAGAGTGGCGGCACTGCCACTGTCATAGCCAAACTTGGTTAGTTCACTGTTCCAGGCCAGATCGAACCACTTGCCTTGCTGATAGTAGTTGTAGTCGATACGCGGCAGCATCTCGTGGGGCAGCAGCGCATATGGGCTCAGGATCTGGTAGCGGCGCACCTCGGAGGTGAGGTTCCAGTTGGGCTGGTAGTAGCCGGCGGTAAAGGATTGCTGTAACTGGCTGTCGACCTGAGTGCCCACTTGCGGGCTGAAGTCGTTGAAGTAGTTGTAATCCTTGTCGCGCACCTGGGTGTAGTCGATACCAAAACGCAGGCTGCCATCCATCAGGGCGGAACCGTGGCGGACGTTCATCAGGTAGCGATGTCCATCGGACAGGCCAGCTAGACTCGGATTGCTCGGGCTGTACTGCTTGTCATCGGCCAGATTTTCAAAATAGAGGGTGCCGGTGTGGGCGGGGTCCGGCATGTAGCGGAACTCCACCTGTTCCATCAGGCCGCGTTTGTCCATAAAACGGGAGGTGATGGTGGCATCGTAGTTGGGAGCTATGTTCCAGTAGAAGGGCTGGGTGATATCCATGCCGTTGCTGGAGCTCTGCTTGTAGCCCGGGTAGAGCAGACCGGTCTTCCGCTCATCCTTGATGGGGAAGTTGATATAGGGGAAGTAGAACACCGGATAGTCGTAAAGCCAGAGACTGGCATTCCAGGCTTCGCCGAACACCTCTTTCTGGTCGATGTCGATGCTGCCCGCCTTGAGGGTCCACACTTCCTGACCGGGGGGGCAGGTGGTGTACTGGGCCCCCTCCATGGTGATGTTCTGGTTGTTGTTGGTCATCACCACGCGCTTGGCAAAGCCGCGCACCGGTGAGCCATGCACCTGATACTTGCCCTCTTCCAGTTCGGAGTTCTTGGTATCCAGGTTGGATTTGAGGGTCTTGTCGCTGGTGACGGTCACCTGACCGTCGTTGTAATAGATGTTGCCGATGGCGATGACATCCCGGCTCTTCTGGTCGAGCTGGGCATAGTCGGAGTCAAACTTGCGAACACCCTGACGAACCTTGACGTCACCTTCATAGACGGCGGTGCCGCCCTGTTTGGCCTCGAGACGGTCAGCATCAACCTCGACCGGCTGTGCGTTGGCATCCTGATCCGATGCAGGCTTCTCTATCTTGGGAACATAGTCATAGCAGAGACTATCGAGAATGCCGGTGGCTGGCGGCGCTTCGAACGGGGCCGCCTGCACCATCATAGGGGTGAGTGCGGGGGCCAGGCTGATAGTCAGGGCGATGGGATAGCGGTACCCCAGTGTCCATTTTGTCATGTGAAAGACTCGTGCAATCCGTGATAGATACGGTTGATCCAAGGCATGCATTTTACGACAGGTTTCATCGAGTTGACATTGCATGTCATTGCTTTATGTTAGCCGGCAATGATAAAGCATTATTGCGGCCAGGGCTAACAGCCAAGTGCTGCTTTCCACCTTGGTCCTCTACTTATGCACGATCGCGATTCCCTGCTATTGCAGTGGGCACGCCGTATTTCCGGTGATGCCACTCTTCAGTTGACCCTCATTTCCGGTGATGCCAGCTTCCGCCGCTACTATCGCGGTGGTGGTCTGGTGTGGGTGGATGCCAATCCGAAAACCGAAAAAAATCATGAGTTTGTTCGTAACGCGGCCGCCTTGCAGGCGCGTCAGCTGTTGGCGCCAGAGGTGAAGGCGGTGGACTATGAGCAGGGTCTGCTGGCGGTCAGTGACCTGGGTGATACCCAGCTGATCAGCTGCCTGAACGAGCACAATGTGCTGGCCTGGTATGGCAAGGCGATTGATTTGCTGCCCCGCCTGGGGGCGGTTGAACTGGCGCTTGAACCCTTCGATGCGGCTTTTATGGCGCGGGAGAACAGCATTTTCCCCGAGTGGCTGCTGGGTCATCATCTGCAGCTGACCCTGAGCCATGAAGAGCAGCAACTGCTGGACGAGACCTTTGCCTGCCTCACCGCCTGCAATCTGGCTCAGCCGCAAGGGGTCATGCACCGTGACTTCCACAGTCGCAACCTGATGGTGTGCGGCGGTGACACTCCTGATAGCAGCGAACTCGCCATCATCGATTTTCAGGATATGGTCATCGGGCCGCTTACCTATGACTTGGTCTCCTTGCTTAAAGATTGCTACGTACGCTGGCCTGACGAGGTGATCGATGAAGGGATGCGCCACGGCTTTGCCACCCTGCAACAGGCGGGTCTGCTTGGCGAGCTCGATTATGCCAGTTTCCGTCGTGATGCCGACCTGACCGGCATGCAGCGCCACCTCAAAGCGGCCGGAATCTTTACCCGGCTCTATCATCGCGACGGCAAGTCCGGCTATCTCAAGGATATTCCCCGTACCCTCGGCTACGTGGTGGATGTCTGTCGCACTCATGGTGGTGCCTATCCGGTATTGGCCCGTTTTGGTCAGTGGCTGGAGCAGGTGGTGTTGCCGGGGATCGCCAATGCTGGAGTTAAATCATGAAGGCGATGCTCCTGGCCGCTGGCCGTGGCGAGCGGATGCGCCCGCTGACCGACCTGCTGCCCAAGCCGTTGCTGGCGGTGGGGGGCAAACCGCTTATCGTCCACCATATCGAAAAGTTCAAAGCCGCTGGCGTGACCGAGTTGGTCATCAACCACGCCTGGCTCGGCCACAAGCTGGTCGAGAGCCTGGGTGATGGCAGTGCGCTTGGCGTGACCATCCACTGGTCAGCCGAGGAGAGCGCACTGGAGACCGCGGGCGGCATAGTGCAGGCGCTGCCGCTGCTGGGCGCAGACCCTTTTCTGGTGATCAACGGCGATACCTGGCTCGATCTCGATTATCACACTCTGGTCAGCCAGCCCCTTGGCGATGATCTGGCCCACCTTTGGTTGGTACCCAATCCGCCCCAGCACCCGAGCGGGGACTTTGCCCTGCAAGGGGGGCGAGTCATGGATACGCCGGCGTTTACCTTCAGCGGGGTCGGACTATATGATCCGGCGGCCTTTGCCGGTCTCGCGGGCGGCGCCCGCAAACTGGCGCCCCTGCTCCGTGACTGGATGGCACAAGGGCGGGTGGGCGGCAGCCTGCTCGCTGGCGAGTGGCGCGATATCGGCACGGTCGACCGTCTGCGCGAGCTGGATGACCAGCTCCAGGCCCGCACTCATTAACTTCAAGAGGTCTTGAACCATGCGTATTTGGGGTAAGGTGCTGGGCGCCTTCTTCGGTTTTCTGCTCGGCAATATCATCGGCGCCCTGATTGGCCTCTGGATTGGCCACCGTTTCGACCGTGGCATGGGGCTGCAGGGGGCGTTTCGTCGCGGCCCGAGTCAGGAGCAGCAAGCCGTCTTCTTCCATGCCACTTTCTCGGTGATGGGTCACATCGCCAAGTCAAGCGGTCAGGTGACCGAGCAGGAGATCCGGGTTGCCTCCAACCTGATGGATCGGATGCGGCTGGCGGGTGAACAGCGTGCCCGGGCGCAGGAGTCGTTTCGTCTCGGTAAAGAGGCCGACTTCCCGCTGCGCGAAACCCTGGCCGAGTTCCGCCGTGCCAGTCTGGGGCAGCGCGATATTCTGCGCTTCTTCCTCGAGGTACAACTGCAGGCGGCCTTTGCAGATGGTCGGGTAGAGGAGGGCGAGCGCGCCATTCTGCACACCATTGCCGACGAGCTGGGTTTCAGCCGCATCGAGCTGGCTCGCATTCTGGCAATGGCCGAGGCGCAGATGAACTTCTTCAATCAGGCTCATGGCCAGTATCAGGGGGGCCATTCCGGTGGTCAGCAGTATCGGCAGGCGGCACCCTCTGCGGATCGCCTCAAGAATGCCTACCAGCTGCTGGGTGTGAGCGAGAGCGACAGCGATCAGGATATCAAGCGCGCCTACCGCAAGGAGATGAGCAAACATCACCCGGACAAGCTGGCTGCCAAAGGGCTGCCGCCGGAGATGATGGAGATGGCCAAGGAGAAGACCCAGGAGATCCAGCAAGCCTGGGAGTGGATCCGCGAGGCCCGCGGCATCCGGTAAGCGCCAACGTCAGGTTGGAACAGACAATAAAAAGCCCCGCAGCAGTGCGGGGCTTTGTTTTGCCGTGTGGCGTAGGCTGGATTAGTTGGCTGGAATCGCTTCCAGTACGTGCACCAGCAGTTGCCAGAAACGTTCGACCGCCGGGATATGTACCTTCTCGTCAGGGGAGTGGGCACCGCGGATGGTCGGGCCGAAGGAGACCATGTCCCACTCCGGATAGGCGCTCTTGAACAGACCGCACTCGAGGCCGGCGTGGATCACCATGACGTTGGGCATGGTGCCGAACAGGGTCTGGTAGCTGTTGCGTACCAGCGCCATGACGGGGGAGTCCACGTTCGGCGCCCAACCCGGGTAGGCACCGGTGAATTCGCAGCTGGCGCCTGCCAAGGTGAACAGGGAGCGGGTCATCTGCTCGATGCTCTCGCGGCCGGAGTCAATCAGGGAGCGGATCAGGCACTGGACGTACACTTCGCCATCCTGAGTCTTGATGACCCCCAGGTTGGTAGAGGTTTCGGTCACGCCGGGCATGGCATCGCTCATGCGCATCACGCCGTTCGGGCAGGCCATCAGGGCATCCAGCAGGCGCTGCTGCAGGGAGACGCTCATCAACTTGGCCGGTTTGGCGGCGTTGTTGACCAGCACGGTCAGGTTCGGCTCGGTGGCGGCCAGTTCGGTCTGGTAGATCCCGGTGTAGCGGTCAACCAGCGCCTTGAACTCGTTCACGCTGGCAGCGGGCACCAGCAGGGTGGCACGGGCTTCGCGCGGGATGGCGTTGCGCAGAGTGCCGCCGTGGATCTCGGCCAGACGAACACCCAGCGGCTCGGCTGCTTTGAGCAGACGTACCAGCAGCTTGTTGGCGTTGCCACGGCCGCGATGGATATCGCAACCGGAGTGGCCGCCACGCAGCCCTTTCACGGCCAGCTCGAACGCTTCGCCTTCGCTGGCGTCAACCAGCTCGAGCGGGAAGCGGATATTGGCATCCACACCGCCAGCGCAGCCCATATAGACTTCGCCATCCTCTTCGGAGTCGGTGTTGAGCAGAATTTCGCCCTCCAGCCAGCCCGCTTCCAGACCGAATGCGCCGGTCATGCCGGTCTCTTCGTCGGTGGTCAGCAGCACTTCCAGCGGACCGTGCTTGATGGTCTTGTCAGCCAGCACAGCCAGGCAACCGGCCATGCCGATGCCGTTGTCGGCACCCAGGGTGGTGCCACGGGCAGTGACCCACTCGCCATCGACATAGGCATCGATGGGATCGGTCGCGAAGTCGTGTTTGGTGTCGGCGTTGGCCTGCGGCACCATGTCGATGTGGGCTTGCAGTACCACGGCTTTGCGATTTTCCATCCCCGGGGTGGCCGGTTTCTTGATGATGATGTTGCCGACCTTGTCCTGCTTGACCGCCAGACCTTCCCCTTGAGCCCATTGGATGATCCAGGCGCTCAGTTTGGCTTCATGTTTGGAAGGGTGGGGGATGGAGCAGATCTGTTCGAAGAAATGCCAAATCAGTTTGGGAGAGAGAGAGCTAAGCTGTGCCACGTCGGGACTCCTTACCAGCACGGAATTAACAGGGCCCCATCAGCGGGCCGGGGAAGAGGATAACGATAATACAGTCAATCACACAAAAATGTGAGCAATCAGCGCAAATCGCAGGCAGCTTGTGCTGGCTGATGGCAACCAGGCAGTACGATCGTCAGGTTCGGACGACGCTGACCGATAGAAAAGAAAATGTGTGACCGATCTCACAAAAATATTGAATTTAACGCACCGACTGGTAAATTAGCTCCCGTGGTTCGCCACCCGTCAGGATGACGATGAAAGCCTCCAGGGAACCGAAGCAAAGCAAGTGCGCCTCCATGGAACCGAGTGTTCGTTCAAGGATTTGAGCCCGCATTAAAGGTACGTAACTTGTTAAGCAATCAGGAGTTTCAATATGCCAGGCAGCAACTCAACCTATTGGTTTGCCCCCTCTTTGTATACCCAGGGTTTCAGCTACCCTAACCCCTTCGTCACTCGTCGCTAAGACGAGCTGCCCAACCAGGCAGAGGCGAGAAAGCAGCAGGTGCGTGAGGTAAATCCTCCCCCTGCTATTTTTTTATCTGCGATTTGCCGCACAGCCCATTAGGACTCGGCAGCAGGAACGGCAGGTTAGTCGTTTGGCGCTCTAGATGTGCCGAATGGAGAGGGTGATGCCGGTTTTTCCTGTTTTTGGCATACGTTTGCCAGGCATTTTCCCTGCAAACGGTGCTATCATACCGGCCCAACAGCCTGTCCGCGGTTTGGACACATCATCTAACCGATCGCCGGATAAGCCCATCTTGCTTCCATTGTTATCAGATTTGCTGCCGAGGCTTAGCCCTGAGGCAGCCGAAGTGCAATCTGAATTCAGTCGGGCAAGGGCCGCCATTTACTGGCATCCGCAGGGATAATTGCGGATGTTGTTATTTTAAGTGATTGTTTTTAAATAACTATTCGAGATCGATAACATGCCGAAAAAGTTCTATGTGTCGTGGGACAACCTGCAACGTGAAGCTCGCCGTCTGGCCCGTCGTCAGCTGCCTGTCAGCCAGTGGAAAGGTATCATCGCGGTCAGCCGTGGTGGCCTGGTGCCCGCAGCCCTGATGGCCCGTGAACTTGGCATTCGTAATGTGGAAACTCTCTGCATCTCCAGCTATGACCATGACAGCCAGCGCGAGCTGGTGGTCGTGAAGGCTGCCACCACCGCCGGTGACGGCGAAGGCTGGCTGGTGGTGGAAGATCTGGTGGACACCGGCACCACCGCCAAGGCGATCCGCGAGCTCTATCCGAAAGCCAAGTTCATCGCGATCTTTGCCAAGCCGATGGGCGAAGCGCTGCTGGACGATTTCGAAGTGGCGATCCCGCAGGATACCTGGATTGAACAGCCGTGGGATATGGCACTGGAGTTCGCCACACCGATCTGCGACGAAAAGTAACGGGATCGGGATGTGACGCTCGCTGCGTCCATTGGTCGCGACCGGCAATAATGGTTTCACAGGGCTCCAATTTGGAGCCCTGTTTTTTTGTGTATCAATCTGTTGCAGGGTGGCTGATGGGCAGTAAAAGTGGTTAAGATGAGCTATTGCCTGATATGAATGGGACACTATCTTGGACTTGAACGAAGACCTAAACCTGACCGAACAGCTCTTTACCCGCGTCAAGAAGGTATTGGAAACATCCGAGATCTCCAACTCCAGTGCGGCTGATCTGGCGCAAGCCGAGTCAGACGAGATGTTTATCGACGGATCCATGTCAAAGAGCTGGTATCGCCTGCTGCGTCGCCCCTCCTGGACTTGGCAGGGGGCAGACCCCATCGAAGTGGAGCAGACCCTGGCCCGTATCGCCATGGCGACCGGCGAGCGCACCCATGACTGCTATCTCGATACCATCAAGGGCTATGTGCCCGGCAACTGGATCTACGAATGGAGCCAGGTGGCTGGCAACTATTTCAAGCAGGGCCGCGAACTGCGCGAGAAGGGGGATACTTCTGGCGCCCTGAAGCAGCTGCTCAAGGCGGTGCGCTACTACTCCATCGCCAGCTATCCCCATCTCAAGGATGACGAGCTGGCGGATCAGGCCCAGCTGCTCGGTAACATGGCCTATCGCGAGGCGGGTCGCCTGTTCAAGGTGCCGCTCAAAGAGATCCAGGTGCCTTTTCGCGGCAAGCATATTCAGGGTTATCTCCACCTGCCGACGACCGAAAAACCGGTGCCGCTGGTGATCATCAGCGGCGGGATCGACTCCCTGCAGCTCGATTTCCTCAACTTCTATCTCAAACGGCTCGAGCCCAACGGTATCGGCATGCTCTCCCTCGATATGCCCGGGGTCGGCTATGCCGAGCATTGGCCGCTGGTGCAAGATACCAGCCGTCTCCATCAGGCGGTGCTCCATTACCTCTCCGAAGTGGCCTGGGTCGATCATCAGCGTATCGCCATGGTGGGGATGCGTCTGGCGGGCAATATCGCAGCCAGACTGGCCTTTATCGAACCCTTCAAGCTGCGCACCGTGGTCTGTGTCGGCGCCGGTGTCAATCAGGTGTTTACCAATCAGGAGCTGTTTGCCAAATGCCCGCGCATGATGCGGGATAGTCTGGCCAACCGGTTGGGGGCGGATGCGGCGCAGTGGGATGGCATGCGTACCAAGTGCCAGGTATTTTCACTTAAAACACAAGGATTACTGGGGACTCGCACCTCAGTGCCGATATTGAGTATTGGACACAAGCGAGATTTTATTTGTCCCGAGCAGGATGTACGGGCATTGGCGGCGGCCAGTCGTAACGGCAAGGCCATCGTATTCGACAAACAGCCTTTGCTGGAGGTGTATGACAAGGCACTGGACGAAATCGTCGAGTGGCTGAAACAGCATTTGTGTACCTGACATTGCGCTAAAGAACTGACGCCATCCCGAGGTGGCGCGGCTTGTTTAACAGGGAGGTTAACATGTCTGAAAGAGTGACCTACAAGCGACTGCTGAGACAGTTTGCTGCCATTGGCCCCTATTTGCGCGAAGATCTCTGCGAAGAGGGGCGTTATCGTTTCGACTGCCTGTCGGTCTGTGTCAGCGCCAAGCCGGCGCCGGACAAACGGGAGTTCTGGGGCTGGTGGCTGGTGCTGGAGCAGGACGATCACCATTTCCGTTACCACTATCAGCTCGGTTTCTACAATGCTGATGGTGAGTGGCTGGACAAGCCGATCCCCAAGAAGCACCAGGTAGAAGTGGAGCGGACCCTCAACCGTTTCTACAAGCTCATCAGCGACAAACTGACGGCTCTGGAGTGTCAGTTAGCGCCAGCGGATCAGGTCACCAATGAGTTGACCGTGACCGCTGCTTGATCCCTGATGCCCGGCGAGCAACATCCCGCTGTTTGCCGGGCCATCAGTCAGCCATCTCCCCTTCCGACCATAATCATCCGGGCCTTGGCTTCATCTCCTCACCCCGGCGTTAATTGCCTTGCAGGGCTCCATGGCCGTGGGTATAAAGATATTCCTTACTTTTTAGCCTTTATGCTCCCATGGAAAACAGAACCATAGTCGTCAAGTTGGGCACCAGCGTGCTCACAGGGGGGTCTTCCCAGCTCAATCGTGCCCATATGGTCGAGCTGGTCAGACAGTGTGCGGCCTTGCACCGTCACGGCCATCGGGTCGTGGTCGTCACATCAGGAGCTATCGCCGCCGGGCGTGAACATCTGGGTCACCCGCCACTGGCGCCAACCCTGCCCAACAAGCAGATGCTGGCGGCGGTTGGTCAGACCCAGCTGATTCGGGTATGGCAGGATCTGTTCAACCTCTACGGTCTGCATATCGGCCAGATGCTGCTGACCCGCGCTGATCTGGAAGATCGGGAGCGCTACCTCAACGCCCGCGACACCATGCGAACCCTGCTCGATCACCGCATTATTCCGGTGATCAACGAAAACGATGCGGTGGCGATCGCCGAGATCAAGGTGGGCGACAACGACAACCTCTCCGCACGGGCCGCCATTCTGGCGGATGCGGATCTGCTGATCCTGCTGACTGACCAGAAGGGGCTCTTTACCGCCGATCCGCGCACCAATCCCGATGCCCAGCTCATTGAAGAGGTGCAGACCATCGACGATACCCTGCGCTCGCTGGCGGGTGACAGTGTCAGCGGCCTTGGCACCGGCGGCATGGCTACCAAGCTGCAAGCCGCCGATGTGGCGCGCCGCGCTGGTGTCAACGTGGTGATCGCGACCGGCCAGATGCCGGAGGTGATCGGCCGTCTCGCCAAGGGCGAGCGTATTGGCACCCTGTTCCCGGCGCTGGCGTCCCCGCTGGAAGGGCGCAAGAGCTGGATCCTGGCAGGCCCGCCCCCTCACGGCGAAGTGCATGTGGATCAGGGCGCAGTGGCCGCTATGAAGGAGAAAGGCTCCAGCCTGCTGCCCAAGGGGATTGTGGCGGTCAAGGGCGACTTTATTCGAGGCGATGTGGTGCGCATTCTTGATCCCAAAGGCGCCGAGTTGGCGCGCGGCATCTGCCGTTACGACCATCTGGAGCTGGAGAAGTTGCGTGGCGTCCACTCGGATCAGATTGAGCAGGTACTGGGCTATGGATATGGTTCAGTAGCCATCCATCGAGACGATATGGTGCTGCTCTAATCAGGGCGGCACAGCATGAACAAAGGGAACCGAGATGAGTCTGGAGAAAATGGGGCAGGCGGCCCGTGAAGCCGCCTATCAGCTGGCTACCATCAGCACTGCGCAGAAGAATCGGGCGCTGGCCGCCATCGCCGATGAGCTTGAGGCGCGCAGTGAGCAGATCCTTGCTGCCAATGACAAGGATATTGCGGCTGGCCGTGAGGCGGGCTTGTCAGAAGCGATGCTGGATCGCCTGCTGCTCAATCCGGCCCGGCTGGCCGGTATCGTGGCAGATGTGCGCAAGGTGATCACGCTGGACGATCCGGTCGGCGCCGAAATGGATAGTCGGGTGCTGGAGAATGGCCTGCGGCTCTCCCGTCGTCGGGTGCCCATCGGGGTTATCGGCGTCATCTACGAGGCGCGCCCCAACGTCACCATCGACATCGCCAGCCTCTGCCTCAAGACCGGCAACGCCAGCATATTGCGTGGCGGGCGCGAGACCTTCCACTCCAATCTGGAGCTGGTGCGGGTAATTCAGCATGCCTTGGCGGCCTCCGGTCTGCCCGAGGCGGCAGTACAGTACATCGACAACCCGGATCGGGCGCTGGTCGGCGAGTTGCTGCGTCTCGACCGCTATGTGGACATGATCATCCCCCGTGGCGGTGCTGGCCTGCACAAGATGTGCAAGGAGAACAGCTCCATTCCGGTCATCATCGGCGGCTTTGGCATCAGCCACATCTTCGTCGACGAGAGCGCCGATCTGGTGCGCTCTCTGGCGGTCATCGACAACGCCAAGGTGCAACGCCCCTCCGCCTGCAATGCCCTCGATACCCTGCTGGTACACGAGAAGGTGGCAGCCACCTTCCTGCCGCAACTGGTGACGCTGATAAACGAGCGCAAGGTGACGCTGGTGGCCGCGCCCAACGCCATAGCGCTGCTGGCGGGTGCCGACAACCTGTGCGAGGCTGGGCCGGAGGATTTCGATACCGAGTGGCTCGGGCTGACCCTGGGGGTCAAGTTGGTGGCAGACGTCAACGAAGCGCTGGCCCATATGCGCGAGCACAACGCCGGCCACTCCGATGCCATCCTGACCAACGATCTGGCCAACGCCGAGCGTTTCGTCAACGGAGCCGGCTCGGCGGCTGTCTATGTCAACGCCTCCACCCGTTTCACCGATGGCGGCCAGTTTGGTCTGGGCGCTGAAGTGGCGGTCTCGACCCAGATGCTGCACGCCCGTGGCCCCATGGGGCTCACCGAGCTTACCAGCTACAAGTGGGTAGGGCAGGCCGATTACCTCAGCCGTTCCTGATAACCTGTTGTGTCAGATACAAAAATGCCGACTCTTGGGTCGGCATTTTATTTGGTGGATATCGGGAAGATATCAGGCGCTCGGGTTATTCCCCGTGATAGATCGCCTTGTCACCGTGCTTGAGCACATAACCCTTCCAGATAAAGAGGGTGTAGCCGCTACCCTGCCACGACCAGTTGCCCTCCGCACCTTGACGGGTCAGCAGGTGCTGCTCGCCGCTTGGCAGATGCAATTCGGCCTGCGTCTGGTCGGCATTGAACAGCACGAAGGCGCTGCTGGTCTGGCTGGCATCGGTCGGATTGAGCCGGATGCCCTGCTCGAACAGGCGCACACATTTGCCAGTCAGCGCTGACCACTGATAGCCCGCACTGCCGATACAGCCGTGGCTGTCGCGATCGCCGCCCACCAGATGTTGTTCCGGTGTACTGCATGCCGCCAGCAGCAGAGAGGCGGCCATCAGAGTCAATGTGCGCATGGTTACTCCTGAAGATCCCGTTCGATGACGATGTTGGAGAATCCCAGCTCCTTGAAGTAGTTCTCCTGGTAATCCTTCACGCTTTTCTTGTCACGGCGACATACCTGAGCCAGCTGGGCCTCCATGGCGTGAAAACTGGTGAGATCCAGCCCTTCGGCAGCGGCGATGGCGTCGTAGATGCTGCGGAACTTGTCGTTCGCGTAGCCGATCTCTTTGGCCTGTTTTTTATAGGTGTACGTAATCTTAAAGGCCATCTTGCCCTTCCTTCTTCGATTTGGCTTGCTTGCGCTGGACGTAGAGGTAGAGGCTTTCGACCTTCTCCCTAGCCCAGGGGGTCTTGCGCAAGAACTTCAGGCTGGACTTGATGCTGGGATTATCGGTGAAGCAGCGGATATTGATCTGCTGCCCCAGCGCTTCCCAGCCATAGTGCTCGACCAGTGCGGTGACGATGGCTTCCAGCGTCAGCCCGTGCAGCGGGTTGTTTTTCTGCGAGGCGTTCGGTTGCTCGCTCATGCCTGCTCCGCCAGCTTGGCAAAGGGCTGACCCATGCGGGTGGTGACCCCGTTGGCCAAGTGAGGTTCGAAACCGGCCAGCATGCCCGGGCCAAACAGGCAGACCACGGTGCTGCCCAGCTTGAACAGGCCCATTTCGGCGCCTTTCTGCAAGGTAATGGCTTCGTCGCCGGTGTAGTCCCAGCGCACCACCTTCTTCTCTTTGGTCGGCGCAATGTTGCCGGCCCAGATGGTCTCGATGCTGGCCACGATAGTGGCACCGACCAGCACCAGCGCCATGGGGCCGTGCGGAGTGCGGAAGGTGGCGACCACACGCTCGTTGCGGGCAAACAGGTTCGGCACGTTCTCGGCGGTGAGCGGGTTGACAGAGAAGAGATCCCCCGGCACGAACACCATGCTCTCCAGCACGCCGTCCAGCGGCATGTGGATGCGGTGGTAATCCTTGGGCGCCAGATAGATGGTGGCGAAGTCGCCATCCTTGAACGGCGCAACCAGATCCTCATAGCCGCCCAGCAGCTCGCGAGCGCTGTAGTCGTGGCCCTTGGCCTGGATGATGCGACCCTGCTGGATCGGACCGAGCTGGCTGACGGTACCATCCACCGGCAGCGCCAGGGTCAGGGCATCTTCTACCACGGGGCGGATACCGGGCTTGAGCTCGCGGGTGAAGAACTCGTTGAAGCTCTTGTAGTGGGCCGGGCTCTCGTGCAGCGCCTCGCTCATGTCGACCTTGTACTGCTTGATAAAAGCCTCGATCACTTTGGTGGTGATGTTGCCCGCTTCGGCGGCGGCAAACTTGCCGATCAGACGGGAGAGGGCGTGCTTGGGCAGACAGTATTGACCGGCAATTTTCAGGTTGTCAGTAATGCTCATGTTCATCATCAACGTAGGTTTATTAGGGTCACAGGCGCGCTTGCTGGCGACCGTGACGGGCTTCCTGCATGGTTTCCAGGATGCGGTGATAGTTGTGGAAGCGATCGGCACTGATAGCGCCCGCGTCGACCGCGGCGCGCAGGGCACAGCCGGGATCGTCCTTGTGGGTACAGTCGCGGAACTTGCAGCCACCCAGATAGTCGCGAAACTCGACGAAGCACCAGGTGATGCGGTCGGCTTCCAGATGCCAGAGGGCGAACTCGCGGATCCCGGGGGAGTCGATGAGATCACCGCCGCTCGGGAAGTGGTAGAGCCGCGCCGTGGTGGTGGTGTGCTGGCCGAGCCCCGAGTTTTCGGAGATCTCGCCGGTGAGCACATCCAGCCCCGGCATCAGGGCGTTGGTGAGCGAGGATTTGCCCACCCCTGACTGGCCGACGAAGATGCTGATCTTGTCGGTGAGCTTGGCTTTCAGCTCATCGAGCCCTTCACCGCTCTCGCAGCTCACCAGCAGCACCTCGTAATTGAGTTTGCGGTAGGTTTCGAGCTGGCTCTCGATGCGCGAGCGGGCGGCGGCATCAAGCATATCGACCTTGTTCAGCACGATGAGGGGGCGGATCTCCACATCCTCGGCGGCCACCAGATAGCGGTCGACGATGTTGGTGGAGAACTCGGGCATCACAGCCGAGACGATGATGATCTGGTCGATGTTGGCGGCGATGGGTTTGACCCCGTCGTAGAAGTCCGGTCGGGTCAGTACCGAGTGGCGCGGATGCACCGCCTCGATGACGCCGGCGATGGCGGCATTAAGGCCGGGACGCCACACCACCTTGTCGCCACAGACCAGACTGCTGATGCTGCTGCGCCGCAGGTTGCTGCGGTGGATGGTGCCATCGCTCGCTTCCACGTCCGCGTGCTGACCGAAACGGCTGATCACCACCCCTTCGATGGCCGGGCCAAACAGGGTGTCATCCACCTCTGTGGTGTGCTCTTTTTGCAGCCGACGCTCGCGGTTGGCCTGGACGCGTCTTTGTTGACCCAGATTGAGTTTTGCTTTCTTTGCCACTCGATTCGCCAGTTTATGAACAGATCCAAAGCCAGTATGATACATGCAAATTGGCAAAATTCCGCCATTCCTCCCAACAGAGAGAGTAATCATGACAGTCAGCGCGCAGAACCTGGTATGGATCGACATGGAGATGACGGGTCTCGACCCCGAAGAGAACGTGGTACTGGAGATTGCCACCATCGTCACCGACAAGGACCTGAACGTGCTGGCCGAAGGGCCGGTGATTGCCATTCATCAGAGTGATGAAGAGCTGGCCAAGATGGACGAGTGGAACGTCAACACCCATACCAAGAGCGGTCTGGTGGCCCGGGTCAAGGCGAGCCAGCATGACGAGGCGAAAGCCGTTGCCGAGACCCTCGCGTTCATTCGCCAGTGGGTGCCGGAGCGCACCAGCCCACTGTGCGGCAACAGCATCGGTCAGGATCGCCGCTTCATGGTCAAGCACATGGCTGATCTGGAAGCCTTCTTCCACTATCGCAACGTCGACGTCAGCACCATCAAGGAGCTGGTACGCCGCTGGCAGCCGGAATTGCTGGATCAGTTCAAGAAGAGCGGCACCCATCAGGCGCTGGACGATATCCGCGAATCCATCGCCGAGCTGCAGTTCTATCGCAGCCACGTCTTCAAGATCTGATTCCCCGGCAAGGGTTTGTCATACTCTGGCTGCTAAAATCGACAGTTCGGCCAGCTTTTGAGCGAACGCGCGCAACCAGACAAAAAAGCCCTTGCAATTGGAATGACTGCTCTTATAATTCGGCTCCCGTACAGTAGCGCAAGCAACCAAATGCTGTACGGCCTGTTTTAAGGTAGTTGCGGGAATAGCTCAGTTGGTAGAGCACGACCTTGCCAAGGTCGGGGTCGCGAGTTCGAGTCTCGTTTCCCGCTCCAAAAATCTGATGATGACACTGGTGCAAACCAGCCCGATGCGGGAATAGCTCAGTTGGTAGAGCACGACCTTGCCAAGGTCGGGGTCGCGAGTTCGAGTCTCGTTTCCCGCTCCAATCATCAGTCAGCCTCAAGACAACCAAATTGTTGCGGGAATAGCTCAGTTGGTAGAGCACGACCTTGCCAAGGTCGGGGTCGCGAGTTCGAGTCTCGTTTCCCGCTCCAAAAAATTTGTAAGTGATATTCCGATGCGGGAATAGCTCAGTTGGTAGAGCACGACCTTGCCAAGGTCGGGGTCGCGAGTTCGAGTCTCGTTTCCCGCTCCAATCACTTGCAGATGACATTCTGTTGCGGGAATAGCTCAGTTGGTAGAGCACGACCTTGCCAAGGTCGGGGTCGCGAGTTCGAGTCTCGTTTCCCGCTCCAAACATTTGTAAGTGACATTCCGTTGCGGGAATAGCTCAGTTGGTAGAGCACGACCTTGCCAAGGTCGGGGTCGCGAGTTCGAGTCTCGTTTCCCGCTCCAATCACTTGTAAATGACATTCTGTTGCGGGAATAGCTCAGTTGGTAGAGCACGACCTTGCCAAGGTCGGGGTCGCGAGTTCGAGTCTCGTTTCCCGCTCCAATCTCTCTTCAAATTCAGTATCTTTCCCCCCAAGCTCACGAATTCAGTTTCTCCATACAATCGCAGCCACATTCAGTTGGTAGAGCATGATCCGCGCTTGCCAAGGCTGGGGTCGCGAGTTCGAGTCTCGTTTCCCGCTCCAATCTCTCTTCGAAGTTTTCATAATCCCTTTGAATTGCCCTTCACATCGCGCTGCGATGCTTTGTCGTATCTGGCGTTTACTCAGCGCGTCTCTACCACCTCCTGCCAACAGGAAAGGGATGTGGGCTCATGGTGCGGATTGTACGAGGCAAGCGGTTGTGACAGGTGGTGGGAGGCGAGAATTGCGGGCAAAAAAGAGGAGGGGCCTTGGCTCCTCCTGCATGATTCACTGGCGCGGGCTTAGACCAGAGTAACGTTTTCAGCCTGAGGGCCTTTCTTGCCCTGGGTCACAGTGAACTGGACTTTTTGACCTTCAGCCAGGGTTTTGAAACCGGTGCTCTGGATGGAGGAGAAGTGAACGAATACGTCCGGACCCTGGGATTGTTCAATAAAGCCAAAACCCTTGGTTTCGTTGAACCATTTTACCTGGCCGGTGCGAATGTCAGACATGTGCTAAATCCTATCAATAACAAAATGAAACTAAGCCCGTGCTGGGCTGCATTTGCCTTGCAATCAGGGGTTGGCTCATGACTGACCACGTCTCTTTGTCCCAGTAGCACGTAGAACAATCCCTGTCTAAAGCACAAACGATTGTACGTTAGCGCCGATCCTTGTCAATTTGACCCCTTTCGTTTTTTGAACAAGCTAAAAATATTGTGAAGTCAGTAGCTTATTTGAAGATATTTGGCTGAAAAAAACGGGAGGCCAGCGCCTCCCGTTTTTGTTATTCCTTGAGGGCGAACCCTTCGCCCTGCCGGTCGTAGCGGTAAACCGCCTGACCGTAGGAGCGGATCTCCACCCGCTGGATGCGTCGGGTGTCGTCCACCAGGATGAAGATAGAGCGGCCCGATTGCAGGCGGGTCAGGGGGCGATCCGGCCCCTCGATGGCGATCAGGCGGCTCAACTCGGCACCGGGTAACTCGAATTTACGCCAGATGGAGTAGAGGGTTTCACCCGCCTGCACATCGTGTTGCAGCCAGGTGCCGTTGACCTTCTCTTCGACCGGCTTGGCTGCCGCGGGGGTACTGCCTGCCGCGTCACTGCCGACAGTTAGAGCTTGAGCAGGCACGGCCAGCGGCACTTCCAGCGAGCCGGAAGGGGCGGCTTTGGGGGCGGATGGTGCCGGCTCCCAGGCCAGCACCAGCAACCAGAGCGGGATCAGGATCAGCAGACCTATGGTGTTTTTACGCGGCAGCGGGCTGGACAGCTTGAATTTGCCTGCTTTGGCATCCTGGCGACGTTGGCCGAGGTTGCTCATCCCTTGGCCAAAACGTTGGCGCAGGGACAGGGTCGCGGCATTGATGCGATGGAGCAGGGATCCTTGTGATTCGTCTTGGCGACGCTGCTGGGCTCGTCTGTTATGGCCTCGTGGGCGACGGTCCGGGGTGGGCACGGCATTTACCTCTCACTACATTGCCTGCCATCAGGCAAATTCGCCGCCTATGGTAAACGGACTCGCCCCCGAGGGGGAGAGTCCTGAGGCGGAAAATTATCAGCTGAGACGAAATTGACCCAATAATTGCTGCAATTTGTCGGCCGCCTGACGCAATGCCTGACTGGCTTTGGCCGTTTCGGTCGCATCCTGAGCAATGTCGTTGGCCAGTGCGTTGGTTTTTGACAGGTTGCCGGAGACGGTTTCTGAGACCGAGCTCTGCTCTTCGGCGGCGGAGGCGATCTGATAGGTCATGTCGTTGATGGTGGAGATGGCCTGGTAGATGCTGCCGAGCGCCTCTTCAGCCAGATCCGCCTCGCCCACCGCCTGATGGGTCAGCTGCTGGCTCTGGGTGATGGCGTTGACTGCATTGGTGGAGCTCTGGCGGATCTTCTCGATCAACTCCTGGGTGTTCTGCACCGCCTGCTGGGTATTGCCCGCCAGTTTGCGCACCTCGTCGGCCACCACCGCAAAGCCGCGGCCTTGTTCGCCAGCCCGCGCCGCCTCGATGGCGGCGTTGAGGGCCAGCAGGTTGGTCTGATCGGCAATCCCCTGAATGACGGTGAGGATGCTGGTGATTTGGGCGCTGTCGTGAGCCAGCCCTTCCACCACTTCGGCCCCTTTACCTGCTTCTGCTGCGACCTTGTGCATCGACTGGATCACCTGCTGGAAGCGCTCCTTGCCCTGATCGGCAGCGCTTTGTGCCTGTTTGGCCGAGTCGGCGGTGTTGTTGGCGTGGGTGGCGACCTCCTGACTGACGTAGGACATCTCCTGTACCGCGGTCAGCATCTGCTCCATCTCCGCCTGATGGTGCTGCAGATTGTTGTCGGTCTGACCGGCGATGCGATCGGTATCACCGGCGTAGCGGTTCACCTCGCTGGCAGTCTTGAGCACATCCCCGAGCAGCCCTTGCAGCTTGTCGATAAAGCGGTTGATCCCCTTGGCGAGATCCCCCAGCTCATCCACCGAGCGGGTTGCGAGACGTTTGGTGAGATCCCCTTCACCATCGGCGATGTCATCCACCAGGCTGACCATCTGACGAATGGGGCCAGTGATGCTGCGGGCAATCACCAGCATGGTGGCCAGCGCCAGCACCAGTACGATAACGGCGCCCACCAATTGCTGGGTCATGGCTGCCTGGTTCATGTCGCTCAGCTGGCTTTCCAGTTGATCGGCGCCCGCCAGTACCACCTTGTAGGGCAGGGTGACGATGATGGCCCAGTTGCGGCTCATTCCCGGCACCATGATGGGGACGGAAATACGGAATGACTCGTCCAGCTCCTGACGCTGAACTTCCGGTTTCAGGTACTGTTGCCACTGGTTGCCCAGCACCTTACTTGCGCTGCTGCCGAGCAGGCTGGCATCACCGCTGGTGCCGGTGATGACACCGGCGGCGCTGACGATCAGGGTTTCGCCCTTGCCGTCATAGATATTGCTATTGAGGCTCTTGGCCTGACGACTGATGGAGTCCACCGCCAGATCGAGGGCTGCGATGCCGCGGAACTGGCCATTCACCATGATGGGGGTGGTGATCGTGCTCACCAGCACCTGCTGACCATTGATATCCACCTTGAAGGGATCGATGAGGCAAGAGCGTCCTTCCCGTTTCGGGCAGGCGTAGTAGTCGTTGGCGGGATTGCCGAATTCGTCCGGGTCGGTTTTTTCGATGGAGAGCAGCAGATCGGTACCGATTTGATCCTTGTCGCGATAGAAGTAGGGCACGAAGCGCCCCTTGTCATCACTGCCCAGCGCACTCTGGCCAGCAAAGCTGGCATCCTGACCGTCGAAACCGTTGGGCTCGAAGCCGGCGAAGGCGCCATAGAGCTGGGGCTCCAACGCCAGTTGTGCCTTGAGCAGGTCGGTGGCCTGCTGGCGATCCAGCGGCAGTTTGCCTTGCTGTTGCAGGGCGAGGGCGCTGGCCATCTGCTGGGTGTAGGAGAGCCCTTTTTGCAGCAGTTGGGTGATGGTGGCCGCCTCGGCGCGGGCATTGGCGCTGACCTTCTGCCATGCCTCCTGCTGCAGCGCTTCACGGCTGGAGCTGATGGTGAGTTGTTGGGTCTGTTGGCCGGAGTATTGGTTGAGCAGGATCAGGATGACCAGGGCTGCGGTCATGGCGATCCCGGCCATCACTAGAATGCGATTCTGGATAGAACGGAACTGCATCGTCTCTTCCTTGTTCGTGAGAAGTGTGGTGAGCGTTATTTGGGTATCGACCGGAGGAGGCAGCTCTCCAGCATTGTGCATAGCAAATCGGAAACGGGGCTTCGGTTTTGCGATCCTCTTCAAATATCGGGCTACAGATGCAAATGGCGACAGATTTAATCCCCTACTTTAGCCCGCAATGGCGTCATGGTTTTCCCATCCGTGATTGTCGGTGCTAAAATGCGACGGTTTTTTCTAACGAATTGGCCCAAGGCCCTCTACACAAGGCTTAAAGATGAAAGTCAAAACCCGTTTTGCTCCCAGCCCGACCGGCTTTTTGCATGTCGGCGGTGCCCGTACCGCACTCTATTCCTGGTTGTTTGCAAAGAACCAGGGCGGTGAGTTCGTGCTGCGTATTGAGGATACCGACCTGGAACGTTCCACTCAGGAGGCGATCGACGCCATCATTGAGGGCATGGAATGGCTGGAGCTGAACTGGGATGAGGGCCCCTACTACCAGACCAAGCGCTTCGATCGCTACAACGCGCTGATCGACGAGATGCTGGCCGATGGCCGCGCCTACAAGTGCTACTGCTCCAAAGAGCGTCTGGAAGCGCTGCGTGAAGGCCAGATGGCCAACGGCGAGAAGCCCCGTTATGACGGCAAGTGCCGCGACCACGCCCACGATCACCCGGCCGATGCGCCGCACGTTATCCGCTTCCGCAACCCGACCGAAGGTTCCGTGGTGTTCGATGACCACGTCCGTGGCCGCATCGAGTTCGCCAACACCGAGCTCGACGATCTGATCATCCGCCGTACCGACGGCGCGCCGACCTACAACTTCTGTGTTGTAGTCGATGACTGGGACATGGAGATCACCCACGTGGTGCGTGGTGAAGATCACATCAACAACACCCCGCGCCAGATCAACATCTACAAGGCGCTGAACGCGCCGGTGCCGGAGTTTGCCCACGTCTCCATGATCCTGGGTGACGACGGCGCCAAGCTCTCCAAACGCCACGGTGCCGTTTCCGTGATGCAGTACCGCGATGACGGCTACCTGCCGGAAGCGCTGCTGAACTATCTGGTACGTCTGGGCTGGTCCCACGGCGATCAGGAGATCTTCACCCTGGAAGAGATGATCAAGCTGTTCAGCCTGGATGCCATCTCCAAGTCCGCCTCAGCTTTTAACACCGACAAGCTGCTGTGGCTGAACAACCACTACATGCGCAGCCTGGATCCGGCTTATGTGGCCAAGCATCTGGCATGGCACATGGAAAACCAGAAGATCGACACCAGCAATGGCCCGGCTCTGGCCGACGTGGTCACTCTGCTGGCCGAGCGTTGCAACACCCTGGTTGAGATGGCCGCCCAGAGCCGCTACCTGTTCGAAGAGTACGAGGCGATCGACGAAGCGGCTGCCAAGAAGCACCTGCGTGGCGTAGCTGCCGAGCCGCTGGCTCTGGCCAAGACCAAGCTGGCCGCACTGGATAGCTGGACCACCGAAGCGCTGCACGAGCTGATTGAAGCGACCGCTGCCGAGCTGGGTCAGGGCATGGGCAAGGTTGGTATGCCGCTGCGTGTGGCCGTCACCGGCCTAGGCCAATCCCCTGCCATCGATGCCGTGATGGCACTGGTCGGCAAGGATCGTGTACTGGCGCGTATCGACCGCGCACTGGCTTACATCGAAGTCCGCATGGCTGCCGAGTAAGTTCTGCCGAGGTGGCAGGCGAGGGGATAACCTCGCTCTGCCATATGCTGAATAGCAAAAATCCGAAGCCACAGGTTTCGGATTTTTTTATGGCCAGCGCACAGGTTGATAGCAACGCCGGAATAAAAAAATGCCAGTCAGCTGACTGGCATTTTTATTGGGACAGAGTGCCGCTTAGTGGCTATCGACCCAGACGAACTTGAGCACGAACAGCAGGGCCACCACCAGCACGCAGGGGTTGATCTCGCGCCAGCGGCCGGTGCCCGCCTTCATCACGCAGTAGGAGATAAAGCCCACTGCGATCCCCTCGGTGATGGAGAAGCTGAACGGCATCATGACGGCGGTCATGAAGGCCGGTACCGCTTCGGTCAGATCTTCCCACTTCACCCGGGTCAGCTCGGAGCACATCAGCACACCCACATAGATAAGGGCGCCAGCGGCGGCATAGGCCGGCACCATGGCGGCGACTGGAGAGAAGAAGATCGCCAGCAGGAACAGCAGGCCGACCACGATGGCGGTCAGACCGGTACGGCCGCCGACGGCGACGCCGGAGCTGCTCTCGATAAAGGCGGTAACCGAGGAGGTGCCCATGAAGGCGCCGCCGACGGAGCTGACGCTATCCACCATCAGGGCCTGTTTCATGCGCGGGAAGTGGCCCTTGTCATCGGCCAGCTTGGCGCGGTTGGTGACACCGATCAGGGTGCCGGAAGAGTCGAACAGGTTGACCAGCATAAAGGAGAAGATGATCCCGGCCAGGCTGATATCGAGCGATCCCATCAGATCCAGCTGGCCGAACACCGGTTCGATGCTGGGGGGCATGGAGACGAAGCCCTTGAAGGTGACATCGCCAAACAGCCAGCCCAGACCCGTGGTGACCACGATGGCGATCAGCACGGCGGAGTGGACGCCGCGGGCGGAGAAGATGCAGATCAGGAAGAAACCGAGCAGACCCAGCAGGCAGGGCAGGGAGGTGAGGTTGCCCACGGTTACCATAGTCGCGGGGCTAGCGACCACGATCCCGGCGTTGTGCAGGCCGAGCAGGGCGATCAGCAGACCGATACCGGCGGTGATGCCGACCCGCAGGGTGAGTGGGATGTTGCCGATCAGCCAGTAGCGCACCCGCAGCAGGGTAAGGATCAACAGACCCATGGCACCCCAGAAGATGGTGCCCATGCCCACTTGCCAGGAGTAACCCATACCTGCAACCACCACGAAGGCGAAGAAGGCGTTAAGGCCCATGGCGGGGGCCAGCGCGATGGGCAGGTTGGCCAACAGGCCCATCAGGATGCTGCCGATACCGGCAATGAGGCAGGTGGTGACGAACACGGCCTGGGTGTCCATGCCCGCCGCAGAGAGGATCTGCGGGTTGACGAACACGATGTAGACCATGGTCAGGAAGGTGGTGATACCGGCAATCACTTCGGTGCGGGCGGTCGTGCCATGGCCTTGCAGGGCAAACAGGCGCTCAAGCAATCCTTGCCCGGCGGCCTGATTGGCAGCTTGGTGTTGTTGATTCATGTTGGATTCCAATAGGTGACGTGAAATAAGCAGCAGGGGAACGGGCTATCCCATCCATGCGGGGTAAATTGCCCTGTTTCTGGCGGTTAAGTAACCAGACTCGTCCTGATACCGTGACAGCGCGCACATTTTTACACAGGCGGCGCCGTTTACAAACCCCGGATCTGCGAAGCAGATCAATGAATAGAGTAAAAATTCAAACGTTTGCTTTTTGAGCGTGAAAAAAGGTTCTCAGCAGAGAACCTTTTATCGAAAATTGGGGGCTTAAAGGGTCTTGAAGTAGCGCTCGACCAGCTGGGCCAGCACAGAGTCGAGCCGGTCTTGTACCTCACCCAGCTCGTGGCCGAAGCGGCGCAGAAAGAGGCTTGCCTGCTCTTCGGTCAGCTTGCGCCCCTCGATAAAGAACTCCTGCTCCGGTAGTTGCTTGTCGTAGCGGGGGATCAGCACCCAGCTCACCAGCTCGGGCTCCACGGCGGCAAAAATCTTGGCGGCAGCAGCACAGAAGGTCTCTATGTGCTCCTTGCCATCCGGCCCGAGGCAACCCGGTTCAACCCGGATCTGGATGGTGAGTTTTTTCTCTATGGGGGTCGTCATCGTGCTACATCCATGCAAAGGCATCCGTCTAGGATTGTAAGTCAAAAGGCAAGAGAAAGGGGAGCCGAAGCTCCCCTCAACACGCAGTTAGCCTTATTTGGCGATGCGCTTATATTTAGCGCGGTGCGGCTGGATCGCCTCGGCGCCGTAGGTCTTCTTCTTCCACTCTTCGTATTCGGTAAAGTTACCTTCGAAGAACTCGATCTTGCCCTCATCCTGATAGTCAAGGATGTGAGTGGCGATACGGTCGAGGAACCAGCGGTCGTGGGAGATGACCATGGCACAACCCGGGAACTCCAGCAGGGCGTTCTCGAGGGCGCGCAGGGTTTCGATATCCAGATCGTTGGTCGGTTCATCCAGCAGCAGCACGTTGCCGCCGGTCTGCAGCAGCTTGGCCAGGTGCAGACGACCGCGCTCACCACCGGAGAGTTCGCCAACCCGCTTCTGCTGGTCGGAACCCTTGAAGTTGAAGCGGCCGATATAGGCGCGGCTCGGGAACTCGTAGTTGCCGATGCGCAGAATATCCTGACCGTCAGCGACCTCTTCGAAGACCGTCTTCTTGTCATCCATGCTGTCGCGGAACTGATCGACAGAGGCCAGCACCACGGTTTCACCCAGGGTAATGGCACCGGAATCCGGCTGCTCCTGACCCGACATCATGCGGAACAGGGTTGACTTACCGGCACCGTTCGGGCCGATGATGCCGACGATGGCACCCTTCGGAATGGCAAACGACAGATCGTCGATCAGCACCCGATCACCGTAGGATTTGCGCAGGTTGGCCACTTCCACCACCTTGTCGCCGAGGCGCGGTCCGGGCGGAATGAACAGCTCGTTGGTCTCGTTGCGCTTCTGGTAGTCGTTGGTGTTGAGCTCTTCGAAGCGAGCCATACGGGCCTTGGACTTGGCCTGACGTCCTTTCGGGTTTTGACGAACCCACTCCAGCTCTTTCTCGATGGACTTGCGGCGAGCCGCTTCGGAACTGGCTTCCTGCGCCAGACGTGCGTCCTTCTGCTCCAGCCAGGAGGAGTAGTTGCCTTCCCACGGGATACCTTCGCCGCGGTCCAGTTCCAGGATCCAGCCTGCCACGTTGTCGAGGAAGTAACGGTCGTGGGTGATGGCCACAACAGTGCCTTCGTAGTCGTGCAGGAAGCGCTCCAGCCAGGCCACGGATTCCGCATCCAGGTGGTTGGTCGGTTCGTCCAGCAGCAGCATGTCCGGCTTTTCCAGCAGCAGACGGCAGAGTGCCACACGGCGGCGCTCACCACCGGAGAGGTGCTTGATCTTGTCATCCCAAGCTGGCAGGCGCAGGGCATCGGCCGCACGCTCCAGCTGGTTTTCCATGTTGTGGCCGCCCTGGGCCTGGATGATGGCCTCCAGCTCGCCCTGTTCGCGGGCCAGCTTGTCAAAGTCGGCATCCGGGTCGGCGTAGGCCGCATAGACCTCGTCCAGACGGGCCATGGCGCGCTTCACCTCGCCAACGGCCTCTTCGACCGCTTCGCGTACGGTCTGCTCTGGCTCCAGCTTCGGCTCCTGCGGCAGGTAGCCGATCTTGATGCCGGGCTGTGGACGGGCTTCCCCTTCGATCTCGGTATCGATGCCCGCCATGATGCGCAGCAGGGTCGATTTACCGGCGCCGTTCAGACCCAGCACGCCGATCTTGGCGCCCGGGAAGAAGCTCAAGGAGATGTTCTTGAGAATATGACGCTTGGGCGGCACTACCTTGCCGACCCGGTTCATGGTGTAAATAAATTGAGCCATTGGCTAATTCTCTTCCTTTTCAGCAGGTTAATGTCTTGGCATTAACAGACTGATGTCGTGGTGGGGCCAGGTCGACACAGGTCAACCGGGTTCCAAAAAACCCGTCGATTGTAAACCAACGGACGAGGGGGGGCAAAGGTGGCACCCGGCTATGTCCCCCCTTTGCCGCAGCGGTCACGCCTTGCTGCATCAGCCGTGCAATTTGGGCATGATGTGGGCTGCCGTTTTGTTCCGGAGCCGTCATGAACCCATCTCCTCAAGCCCCCTCACTGGCCGACTTTCTCTGCACAATGGGATTGGACGCCGCGCTGAGTGAAGCTCTCTGCCAGCGCTTGCCACGGCAGACGCTGCGCGCCGGTCAGGCACTGTTGGCGCAAGGGGCAGAGCAGGAAGCTGCCTTCTATATCGAAGCGGGCATCGCTCGCGCCTGCCACTACACCCGGGACGGACAGGAGCGCTGCAAGGAGTTCTACTTCGAGGGGGAACTCTGCCTGCTCTATGACAGCTGGCTCACGGGATCGATCGCCCGCTATCAGCTGGAGGCGCTGACGGAGTTGCAGGTGGTGCGGGTGCCGCTCACCCTGCTGGATGAGCCCGCTTGGCAGCCGGTTTGCATGGCCCTGCTACGCCTGCAGCTCGGTTACAAGGAGCGCAAGGAGGCGTTTTTGCTGCTTCACTCTCCCGAGGAGCGTTATCGGGAGCTCTGCCACACCTTCCCTCACTGGCCTGCGCGGCTCACTCAGGTGCAGCTCGCCAACTATATCGGTATCAGTCCGGTCACTCTGTCACGGATCCGCAGGCGCATTAACACGGGTTAATGCCGCTCTCCGACCATCCCCTCAAGCTGCGCCATCCAAATGACGGATGAGGTGTGGATGATGTCGCTGTTTCTGTGGTCGCAGCTGGTGGTGAGCCTGGCCTTGTTGCTCGATCTGTTGTCGTTTCAGTTGCGGGATCGCCGCAGGATCCTGGCCTGTCTGGCCCTCTCCTGCGCCCTCAATGCCGGTCACTTTGCCCTGCTCGGGCAGTGGTCGGCCGCCAGCCTGTTGCTGCTAGCCAGTATGCGCTTTGTTGTGAGTATCTGGCTGGTTCGCCGCATCTTGATGTGGTTTTTCATGGGGTTGGCCTGTGCGGCTGCGCTGGCGACCTATCAGGGCCTGCTCTCATGGATCGGGCTGCTGGCGAGCCTGCTGCAAACCCGGGCGGCCTTCTGCCAGGATGATCGCCTGCTGCG
Organism: Aeromonas sp. s12; assembly: GCF_040907925.1. Lineage (NCBI taxonomy): Bacteria > Pseudomonadati > Pseudomonadota > Gammaproteobacteria > Aeromonadales > Aeromonadaceae > Aeromonas > Aeromonas sp. s12. Next base: position 123,980 of record NZ_JBFOCT010000011.1, read on the forward strand.
GCGCTGGATGCTGCTCGGCACCCTCTGTTGGTTGGCCAACAACTTGCTGGTGGGTTCACCGGTGGCAGCGCTGATGGAGGGGCTGTTTCTGGTCAGCAATCTGGTGGGTTACTACCGCCACTATGGCTTCGATTATTGTGGGCGTGCCCGCCACAGTGGCCGCAGAAAGAGGCGTGTGCCGCCTTCCGATCGGGCGAGCTTCTGATTTTCCGCTCAGGGCTGTTTGTGGCCAGCGAAGTAGAGCACCCGTTTCACATACTCCTGCGTCTCGTCATAGGGCGGGATCCCGCCATAGCGTTCCACCGCTTTTTCCCCGGCATTGTAGGCTGCCGAGATCAGTACCCAGTCGCCATCGAAGCGGCGATCCAGCCACTTGAGATAACTGACGCCACCCTTGATGTTCTGGGCTGGATCGAATGGCCGGGTTACCCCGAACCGTTGCTGGGTTTCGGGGATCAGCTGCATCAGCCCTTGGGCATTCTTGGGGGAAACGGCACGGCTGTTGAGATTGGATTCGGCGATGGCAATCGCTAGTACCAGCCGGGCATCCACCTTATGGTGTTTGGCGGCGTGACGCAGCATGGTGACCAGCTTCTGTTTGCCCGGTGACTGGCGTGCCAGATATGCCTCGACATTGAACGGTGTGCTGGGCAAGGCGGAATAACTCCCTTGTCCGCCGCGCATGCCGACACCGCACTGATCGCCCATGGGGGCATTGCCGACCCGCGGGTTGTAGTAGCGGCTGGCCTGCTGGTTGCCCAGGCGCATCGCCATGGCGAGATAACTGTTGGCCAGCTTGGCGCTGCGCACCGAGGCAGGGCCGGTGGCGAGCAGACGGCCGATCCGGAAGTATCCTTCTGGGTTGCCGGTGCTGGCGGCGACACAGTAGAAGGCGATGGCTTTTTGCAGATTGCCGTGTTGCTGGGCCACTTGACCCTGCTTGAGCGCCGTCAGCGCCTTGGGGGCCTGTCTGAAATCCCTGCCTTGTGCCATCGCCCGCGGCGTACCTGCCAGTAACAACGACAAAAAAAGCAGCAAAAACAGTCCGTTTTCGCTGATGTGCCTCATGGGTTATCTCCTGTTTGAGTACAGAAGATATAGAGGAACATGGCTGCTATCGCCACGAACCCAGTGGATCATGTTGTTATAGCGGGGGGATTTCAGAGAGCAAAACGGTATGGAACTTATAGGCTAGCCAATTGTGCCCTCAATCTAAAAATAGATTGCAAGGGACGTATTATTGGTCAGGCTGAGCTCCATCAGCTCCATCAGCTCCATCAGCTCCATCAGCTCCATCAGCTCCATCAGCTCCATCAGCTCCATCACCGCCGTTGCCGCCGTTGCCGCCGTTGCCGCCGTTACCGCCGTTACCGCCGTTGCCGCCGTTGCCGCCGTTGCCGCCGTTACCGCCGTTACCGCCGTTACCACCGTTACCACCGTTGCTTCCCAGTACGGAGACTGGTTGGTTGTTACTAAGTGTTGAGCAGTCATCCCCTGTTGGGCATGGGGATTGCGCCCACAGCGAAGCACTTTGCAGGCAAGCAAGTAGTATCAGGCTCGAATAAAGTGGGGAAGTTGAGTTCATGATATCGACCTTGTTAGATGAAGAAGCGTTGGCATAAGGATTTCTTAACAAACTCAGACATCCAAGTGGTAGGTAGATTCGTCTGGTTGGGCGGCTGGTAACTGGCGATATATCAGTCCAATTTCGCTGACAACCCAGAGCGAAAGCAGGGCCAGAAGGCTGAGCAGGGGAAGCAGAGAGTGGCTCTGGGTCAGGGCATAGGCCGCAATGGCGGCACCGGTCAAAAGCAGGGTTCGGATCATGAGGTGGCTCCTTGTCGTCATGGGGGTGTTGCGTGGCCACGGACAGAGCGCCTGGGGTCGGGAGTTGTTCCCGGGTGGCACGAAGCGCGCTGAGTATATCGCGTCATGCCGCTGCCGATCCGTGGTGTCATCACACTTTCCATAGTCATGGGTTTCGTATCGAGTTGAGCCCCGCTAGGTGCGGGGCCAGTAATGGTTTGACGGTCAGAAGAAACCGTCGTTGTTATCGTCACTGTCGGCCCAGCCGCTACTCTGGCTATCGTCGTCGAGAAAATTGCTGCCAGCATCGGGAGGTGAATCCCAGCCGTCCCAGCGCACCGGTTCCGCATCGACCGGATTGGCGATGGGCGCTGGCTCTATGATGTCGATGATCTCCTCGGGCCGATTGTTGTGAAACAGTCCGCCGATCATATCGGCCAGCATCACACCACCGGCCACACCTGCGGCGGTTTGCAGGGCGCCACCCAAAAAGGAGCTGGCACGGGACGCAGGTTGGGCAGGAGCGGTTGCCGGTGGCGGAGTGAAGCGCGGGGGCGGGTTGCTTTCGCTACCAAACAGGCCGGAGAGGAAACTGCCGCCGCTCGGGGCGCTCTGGCTGGACTCCAGCTCCTTGATCCGCTCGTTGAGGCGAGTAAGGGCTGCCTGCTGTATCAGTAGCGCCTGGGTCATGTAGTAGGGGGCATCCGGCTGCTGGGCCAGATGCTGGCGGATCAGCTGATCCGCTTGTTGGTCTCGCTCGCTATCCCTGGCTTGCGCTTGCTTGAGGCGGTCGAACAGTCCATCGATCAGACCCTGTTCCTGTGATTGCATCTCAAATCCTCGCTATGGTGCGCAGACAGTGCGTTTAGCCATCCTAAAACCCGCGGGGCATCAGTGGTATCTGATTAACTCATCAATGACCGAGGGGTTACCCGCGCTCGTCAGCGGGCGGGCCGGTAGTAGTCGAGATACCAGCGGACGAACTTGGCAACCCCCTGCTTGAGGGGCGTAGCGGGGCGCAGGCCGGTGAGGGTGTGCAGCGGCTCGCTGTCAGCCCAGGTGGCGTGCATGTCACCTGCCTGCATCGGCAGCATCCGCTTGATGGCGGGCTTGCCGATGGCCTCTTCCAGCGCTTCGATAAAATCGAGCAGCCGCACCGGCTGGCCGTTGCCGATATTGAGGATGCGGTAGGGAGCTGCGCTCTCGGCCGCGTTCTGCTCGCTGGCGTGCCAATCGGGATTGGGACGGGGCGGCTGGTCGGCCACGGCGAGGATCCCCGCGACGATATCGTCTATGTAGGTGAAGTCGCGGCTGAGATCGCCGTTGTTATAGACGTCGATAGGTTCTCCCGCGAGGATGGCGCGGGTGAACTTGATGATGGCCATGTCGGGCCGACCCCAGGGGCCGTAGACGGTAAAGAAGCGCAGCCCTGTGGTGGGCAGGCCATAGAGCGCCGAGTAGGCGTGGGCCATCAGCTCGCCGCTCTTCTTGGTGGCGGCGTAGAGGGAGACCGGGTGATCTACCTGCTGCGCGGTGGAGTAGGGCATCTGCTCCCCCATGCCATAGACCGAGCTGGAGGAGGCGTAGATGAGGTGCTGAATCCCGTGGTGACGACACCCCTCCAGCACCGTCAGCATACCGGTGAGGTTGCTGTCGGCATAGGCGAACGGATTGTCGATGGAGTAGCGCACCCCCGCTTGCGCACCCAGATGGATCACCCGTTCGAAACGGTTGCTGGCAAACAGGGTCGCCATCGCCTCGCGATCCGCCAGATCCAGCCGCTCGAAGTGAAAATGGGGGAAACTGGCCAGTTGGGCCAGCCGCGCCTCTTTCAGACTCACCTCGTAGTAGTCGTTGAGGTTGTCGATCCCCACCACCTGATGACCTGCGGCGCACAGCTGGCTGGCCACGTGAAAGCCGATAAAACCGGCGACGCCGGTGACCAGATAGATCATGGTTGAGTCTCCGGGTTGCAGCTGGTGTTGGCAGGCGGCTTTTTGGCGGGAAGATGTGGTCGCCCGATGGCGTGATAGTCAAACCCGAGTTCGCTGAGCTGGCGCGGGTCATAGAGGTTGCGGCCATCGATGATGACAGGCTGGTTGAGCAGTGCTTTCAACTGTTGGAAATCGGGGGCGCGAAACGCCTGCCATTCGGTACAGATCAGCAGGGCATCAGCCCCTTCCAGCGCAGATTCCTGAGTGGGGCAGAGCAGCAGATCCGGCCGCTGGCCGTAGATCTGGCGGGCGCGCTCCATCGCCTTGGGATCAAAGGCCTGCACCCGGCCACCGGCAGCCCAGATGGCGGCCAGCAGCGGGCGGCTCGGCGCATCGCGCATGTCGTCGGTGCCGGGTTTGAACGCCAGCCCCCACAGGGCGAAGGTGCGGCCGCGCAGATCCGGGCCGAAGCGGGTCAGCAGGGTTTGCGCCATCTTCTGTTGCTGGCGCTGGTTGACCTGCTCGACCGCCGCTAAAAGCGGGGCGTCGCAGCCGACACTCGCCGCGGTATGGCGCAACGATTTGATATCCTTGGGGAAGCAGGAGCCTCCGTAGCCGCAGCCCGGGTAGATAAAGTGGTAACCGATGCGGGGATCGGCTCCCATCCCCTGACGCACCGCCTCGATATCGGCCCCCAGCTGCTCGGCGAGGGCCGCCATCTCGTTCATAAAGGAGATCTTGGTGGCCAGCATGGCGTTGGCGGCGTATTTGGTGAGCTCGGCGCTGCGCAGATCCATCACCACGATCCGGTCGTGATTGCGGTTGAAGGGGGCGTAGAGGGCGCGCAACTGCTCAAGTGCCCGCTCGCTGTCACAGCCGATGATGATGCGATCTGGCCGCATGCAGTCGTTGACCGCCGCCCCCTCCTTGAGAAACTCGGGGTTGGCCGCCACCTCGCAGGTGAGGGTCTGCCCACGTTCGGCCAACTGTAGCTCAATATGTTCCCTTACTTGCTGCGCCGTGCCGACCGGTACTGTGCTCTTGGTCACCACCAGCTTGGGGCGGCTCATCAGTCGGCCTATGGTGTCGGCCACCGCCAGCACATGTTGCAGATCGGCCGAGCCATCCTCGTCAGCCGGGGTGCCGACGGCGATCAGCAGCAGATCGGCGTGTGCCACGGCAATGGCGGGATCGACCGTGAAGCTCAGGCGGCCGCTGGCAAGATGGCTCTCGACCAGCGGGGCCAGCCCCGGCTCATAGAAGGGGATCTGCCCCAGCCTGAGGGCGGCGATCCGCTCGTCATCCACATCCACGCAGCAGACCTGATGGCCCACCTCGGCCAGAACGGCGGCCTGCACCAGCCCGACATAGCCTGTGCCAAAAATGGTGACCTTCATGAAAAGTGCCTCGTGCTGTGAATGGAGTGATGGCGCGCTTAAACCGCGGCATGCTGCATCTTGGTGCAGCGAGTGTCAATGCCAGATGACAGGCACCAGAATGGGGCGTTCAGCCTGACTGTTGTGATCCTTTTCACAAAAAATAGACTGGACCCCATAACGAAGCCCTGTGGACAGGGCTCGCAGCCCGCCCGCAACGGCAGGCGACAGACACTCTCTCTTTACTTCGCTTGGATACAGGTTATGGACAACACCTCGATTCGCACTGCCCATCCCATTTATGAGGATGTGCTGGCCCTGCTGACGGCGGCCGGCTTTGTTTCTCTCGGCATCTTTCTGTTTCATCAGGTTGGCCTGCTCACTGGCGGCACTGCCGGGCTGGCGCTGTTGCTGCAAAAGGTGACCGGCATCAGCTTCGGCCTGCTGTTTTTCGGCATCAACCTGCCCTTCTATGCGCTGGCATGGCTGCGGATGGGGCCACGTTTTACCTTCAACACCTTTGTCTCGGTGGCGGCGGTCTCCTACATGACCGATCACCTCAACGGTGTATTGCAGATCGGCAAGATAGAGCCTCTCTATGCGGCGCTGATCGGCGGTACCCTGATCGGCATGGGGCTGCTCATCATGTTTCGCCACAAGTCGAGTCTGGGGGGCTTCAACATTCTTGCGCTCTTTATTCAGGATCGCTTTGGCATCCGGGCGGGCAAGCTGCAGATGGGGCTCGATTGCGCCATTGTTGTTGCCTCGTTTTTCGTGGTGCAGCCCTGGATCCTGGCGCTCTCCATCGTGGCGGCGGTTATCTGTAATCTGGTGTTGACACTCAACCACAAGCCGGGCCGCTACCAGATTGCCTGATGAGCGGTAGCCGTGACCCGATAAGACAAGAGTGACCCGATAGCACGAGGCGGCCTGATAGCCGCCTCGTCTGTTTCTACCCTGGGGTTTGTTTGCTGCGCCTAGCTCGCCTGTTCCAGCCTGCTGTCGCTGCTCATGGCGTTGCCACTGATGGCGCTGCCGCTGATAGCGTGATCACCGACGGCGAGCGGGGTGTGACAGGCCACCTGATGATGGGACTCATCACACGCCTCAAGCCTTGGCGCCTTGCTTTTGCACAGCTCGGTCGCATGGGGGCAGCGCTGGTGGAAGTGGCAGCCGCTTGGCGGCGAGATGGGGGAGGGCACATCGCCGGTCAGCAGAATGCGCTGGCTGCGCCTGCGTGGATCCGGCACCGGAATGGCGGAGATCAGCGCCTGGGTATACGGGTGGCGCGGCGCCAGATAGAGCGACTGGGCATCCGCCAGCTCGACGATCCGTCCCAGATACATCACCGCAATCCGATCCGAGATGTGTTTGACCACCGACAGATCGTGGGCGATGAAGATGATGGAGAGGTTCATCTCCCGCTGCAGGCTGAGCAGCAGGTTGACGATCTGCGACTGCACCGAGACATCGAGGGCCGAGACTGCCTCGTCACACACCAGCAGCTTGGGCTTGAGGGCGATGGCGCGGGCGATGCCGATCCGCTGGCGCTGACCGCCGGAAAACTCGTGGGGGTAGCGATCCACCGCACTTCCCGGCAGGCCCACTTTTGCCAGCAGCTCTTGCACCCAGCCGCGCCGCTGCTCAGTGTTGCCTTTACCGTGGATGATAAAGGGCTCCTCCAGGATCTGGCCCACGGTGTGGCGGCTGTTGAGGGATTCTGCAGGATCCTGAAACACCATCTGCATCTCCTGACGCAGGGAGCGCATCTCCTTCGGGCTGAGGGCGGTGATGTCGCGCCCCTCGAAGGTGATGGTGCCTGCGGTCGGCTCGAACAGTTTGAGCAGGCTGCGTCCGAGGGTGGACTTGCCGCAGCCCGACTCACCCACCAGCCCCAGCGTCTCCCCCTGTTTCAGGTCGAAGCTGATGCCATCCACCGCGTGAACCGTATATTGCTTGCGCAGGAACCCGCCTCCCAGCCGGAAATGCTGTTTCAGATCCCTGACCGATAACAGAGTGCTCATACGGTCAACTCCTTCCAGTAGTGACAGGCGACATGGTGGCGCGGATTGAGTTGCTCCACCGCCGGAATGGCGCTGATGCAGAGATCGGTCGCATGGGGGCAGCGGTTGGAGAAGCGGCAGCCAGCGGGCATCTCGTGCAGGGCTGGCACCTGTCCCTTGATGGTCTTGAGCAGGCTCTTGGGCTCATCCTCAAGGCGCGGGATCGAGCTCATCAAGCCGTGGGTATAGGGGTGACGGGGGTGGTCAAACAGCTCGAACACATCGGCCTGCTCTACCGCCCGCCCGGCGTACATCACCACCACTTCGTCGCACAGCTCTGCAACCACCCCCAGATCGTGGGTGATAAAGATGATGGCCATCCCGGTCTGGGCTTGCAGCTCTTTCATCAGTTCGAGGATCTGGGCCTGAATGGTGACATCCAGCGCCGTGGTCGGCTCGTCGCAGATAAGCAGGTCTGGCTCGCAGGAGAGCGCCATGGCGATCATCACCCGTTGGCGCATGCCGCCGGAGAGGTTGTGGGGATAGACCGCAAAGCGCTGGGCCGGTTCCGGGATCCCCACCTTCTGCAGCATGGCGATGGCCGCGGCTTTGCGCTGGGCCTTGTCATACTCGGGGCGGTGGAGGCGAAACACCTCCATCAGCTGCTCCCCCACCGTCTGCACCGGGTTGAGGGCCGTCATCGGCTCCTGAAAGATCATCGAGATGCGGTTGCCGCGCACCTTGTACATCTGATCCGGCGCAAGTGACAGCAGCTCCTCCCCCTGAAAGCGGATGGAACCGGCGACTACCTGACCGTGGGGCTTGGGCAGCAGCCCCATGATGGCGAGTGAAGTGACACTTTTGCCACAGCCAGACTCGCCGACGATCCCCAGCGTCTGACCGGGGGTCACCTTGAAGCTGACCCCGTCGAGCACCTTGATCTTGCCGTCATCGACGGCGAACTCCACCTCGAGATCGCGTACTTCGAGGATTGGGGCTGGGTGCTGGCCGTTATCAACGGCGAACTCCCCCCCGTTATCCGGTACGTCAAGAATGGGGGCCTGAGTGTTGGGCATAACGGCTGCTCCCTTCGCAATGGCCTGAATATCAATGACGTGCATAGGTCTTGTCGAGCAGGTTGATGGGCGCCAGCGCCTCCCCTGCCTCCTTGGCGTTGCGGGTCTCTTCCTTCACCTTGGGATCGAGCCAGAGCAAACCGCCGCTACTGTGAGGATAACCATCCATCGGCCAGTAGAGCAGATCCGGTGTGTTCTTGGTGGCAGGCACCTCCGGCAGCATCACATAACGCCAGCTGCTGGCCCGTACATAGTTGAGCTGCACCCCGGGTACGAAGATGGCGAGATCATAGATGCGCTGCTGGATCTGCCGGGAGAGCTTGGCCCGCTTGGCCATGTCGAATTCGACGTTGTAGGCGTCGATCAGCGCGTCCAGCTCCTTGTCCGCTACGTTGAACAGGTTGTTGGTCTGCGGCTTGTTGGCGTTGGCGGAGTGGAAAAACTCCCAATATTGCGGATAGAGACCGCCGCCGCCCCAGCCGAGCCAGGCCGCTTCGTGTTTCTTCTCCAGCATCACCTTGAAACCGGTGGCGCCATCCACCAGATTGAGCTCCAGATCCAGACCCGCCTTCTTGGCCTCCTCTTTCAGCACGGTCAGGCGCTTGGAGTGCTCCTGACTGGTGTAGGTGAGCGCCAGCGTCAGCCGCTCCCCCTTCTCATTTTGCAGGATTCCGTCCGGCCCCGGCTTGTTGTAGCCGCCCTTGGCAAAGTACTCCCGCGCCTTGCCGATGTCATAAGCCCGCTCCGGCAGCGTGATGTCAGTGAACTCGCCAAAGCCCGAGTCAAAGGTGGTGGCTCTGTCGTAGTCGCCGCGCAGCACGGTCTCGATCATCTTGTCGATGTTGAAGGCGTGCTGGATGCCGAGGCGCATGTTTACGTCCGCCAGCTTGGGGTTGGCCACATTGAGGTGAACCCCCTGACCGCCCTGTTTGGTATCGGTCATGGCCATTACCTTCTGCACGTAGCCTTTTTTGTACTCCGGGGTGACCGCTTTTTCATGCCACCAGTTGGGCAGGATCATCTCGAAGGTATCGATCTCCCCTTTCAGGAAGTGGCGGAAGGCGATGTTGTGGTCACGGATCACCTGCACCTTGATGGTGTCGATGTTGAATCTGTGCTGGTTGTAGCGATCGTCTTTTGCCCACCAATCCTTCTGCTTGCTGAAGGTGACCGACTTGCCCTTCTTGACGTCGCTGATCACGTAGGGACCTGTGGTGGGCACCACGGCCCAGTTGTACTGCTTCACCCAGTTGGGGGTCAGCTTGTAGTAGTGCTTGGGCTGGGGCCACAGCTCGGTGGTGTTGAGCAGGTCCATCTTGGCTTTGCGGTTGCCCGCTTTGACCATAATGGTGTGATCATCGATCTTCTCTACCGCGACCACTTCAGTGGTGTAGTAGTTGTTGAACCAGGGCCCCTTGATGTGTTTGGAGCGCATCATCTCGTAGCCGAAGGTGTAGTCGTCAGCATTGACCGGCTTGCCATCCGACCATTTGGCGCGGGGATCCAGCTTGAAGTAGACGGTCTGGCTGTCTGGCGCGATGGCCCAGTGGGTCGCGAGCGAGGGGATGGGGTTGCCGGTATTGGGGTGGAAGCTGATGAGTCGCAACTGGTTATCGAGAATAAAGGAGCGGAACGAACCGTTGGAGTCAGGTCCCACGGTGCGAAACGTCAGCGGAAAGCTCTCCACAAACATATTGAGGCTGCCGCCCGACAGCGCCTTGGGGGAGGCGAACACAGGATCCGTGTCGTTGGTCTCCCATTTGAGATCCGCGGGCAGGCTGGCCGCCCAGACCCAGGATCCGTTTACCAGCACAAAGAGAGCACCTATCCATTTGATTTTATTTTTCATGTTTGACTTCCAGGTCTGGCCCCTGCACTGGGGGTCTTGATTGATAACGGGATTATCCCTTGCTCCCGGGACCGCCGATGGCGGCGGCCCGTCCTTCATTAATCACGGTTCGTTACCCGACGCCTGCCGATGCACTGGCATCGGCTGGCTTATTGGTAACGGGTAAATTTGCGTGGATCGAACGCCTCGCGGATCGCCTCACCGATAAAGGAGACCATGATCAGTACCAGACTCACCGCGGCCACCACCGAGCTGACGATCCAGATGGCATCCAGATTGTTGATGCCCTGGGAGAGCAGCTCCCCCCAGCTCGGGGTCGGCGGCGCAAGGCCAAAGCCCAGATAGTCGAGTGCCGTCAGGGTGGAGATATTGCCCACCACGGCGAATGGCGCCAGGGTAACGATCATCATCAGGGTGTTGGGCAGGATGTGGTTGAAGATGATCCGCCCGGTGGTCGCCCCTTGTGCCCGCGCCGCCATCACATAGTCTCGCGCCCGCTCCTTGTAGGTGAGGGTGCGCATATACCAGGTGATCCCCATCCAGCCGAACAGCACGTTGATGGCGACAAACAGGCCGAAGTTGGGCTTGGCCAGCGACACCAGGATCATGATGACGTAGAGAAACGGCACCTGGGACCAGATCTCGATAAAGCGTTGCAGGATGAGATCAAAGCGGCCGCCGAGAAAGCCCATCAGACAGCCGATGGTGACTCCGATGGCGTAACTGGCCGCCAGCGCGATAAAGGCAAAGCCGATGGCGATGCGAAAGCCGTAAACCAGTCGAGCCAGCACGTCGCGGCCGCTGGTGTCGGTGCCGAGGAAGTGGCGCTCGGCCGCGCTGGGGGCGTAGGGTGGGTAGGCATCCTCCTTGAAATCCTGCTCGTAGGGGTTCCAGGGCACCGGCGGCAGCAGCACCCAGTCGCCCTGGCCCTCTGCGGCAAATTTGGCCTTGAGCTGGCGGTAGTTGGTCTCGTATTCGTAATCGAGCCCGAACTGCTGACCGGGGATCACATCGCCATAGGTGGGGAAGTGCAGCTGGCCCTGATAGCTCACTATCAGCGCCCGGCTGTTGACCAGCAGCTCCGCCAGCAGGGAGAGCAGCACCAGGGTAGTGAAGATGATGAAGGAGTAGTAGCCGCGCTTGATCGACTTGAAGCGCTTGAGTTTTTTCAAGGTAACCGGATTGAGCTTCATGGTCAGTCTCCAAACCGCACGCGGGGATCAACAGAGGGTGCAACGCAGATATCGGAGACGATATGGCGTGATATCAGCATAGGCATGGCAATAGAGGTCTGGTTCATGGTCAATCTCCAAACCGCACGCGCGGATCAACAAGGGCAACGCAGATATCGGAGACGATATTGCCAATCAGCATCAGCATGGAGGTGATGGCCAGAATGCCCATGACGGTGGGGTAATCCCGTTCGACGATCGCCTCGTAACCGAGCAGGCCGATGCCGTCGATGTTGAAGATGGTCTCGATGAGGAAGGATCCGCCAAAGAAAACGGTGAGCACAGACCCCAGGTGGCTGGCGATGGGGATCAGGCTGTTGCGCATGGCGTGGTCGGTGACCGCCTTGCGAAACGGTAACCCCTTGGCCACCGCAGTACGCACATAATCGGCCGACAGGTTCTCCATCAGGCTGTTTTTCATGGTCATGGTGAGGATGGCGAAATCGCCGATGGCGTAGGCGATAAGCGGCAGCAGGGCGTGGGCAAAGACGGTGCGGATCTGATCCCAGCTGCTCTCCATGTACTCAAAGTCGTCTCCCGGAAAACCGCCCATCGGCAGCCACTCCAGATGGAAGGCGAAGACAGTGATGAGGAAGATCCCCACCACGTAGGCGGGCAGGGCATAGGCCATGTAGATAAGCATGGAGCTCAACGAGTCGAAGCGGCTGTTGTGCCTGAGCGCTTTCGCCACCCCCAGCGGAATGGAGACCGCATAGCTCAGCAGAAAGGTCGCCAGCCCGAAGAAGGCGGTGACCGGGAGCCGCTCCTTGATGAGATCCCACACCGGTTCGTAGTAGCGGGTCGATTCGCCCAGATCCAGCACCGCCAACTTCTGCAGCCACTCCCAGTAGGCGACCAGCATGGGCTTGTCGAGGCCATAGAAGGCCTTGAGCTCCTCGATCTGTTCATCGGAGAGAGCCTGCGCCCCCTTGCTGCCACTGGAGCGGCCAGATTCATTCTGGGAAACCTGGGCTTGCAGCAGCATGCGTTCGACCGGACCGCCCGGCACGAAACGGGTGATGGTGAAGACGAGCAGGGTGATACCGAGAAACGTCGGGATGATCAAAAGCATCCGGCGTAGGAAATACGACAGCATGGTGGAACCTCGTCCTTGTTGTTCTTTTTTGCGGCCAGTCAAATCCGGTGACGGGCCTGTCCTTCCTGGCATTACGCGCTGGATTGGTTGCCAAACAGCAGACAATCCGCTTGGCCACTGTAAAAGCTCTGCAACAAAAATCAAGTACAAGGAAATGGAAAACTGGGACAAATGACCCGCTGAGACCAAAAGCACCGAAAAATGACGTTTTTATCTGAAAAGTAAAAATCAAAACAAAACGCTACTGCTCAACATTATTTTAAAAAATATAAACAGCTGTTTGCTTGAGCTTTGTGTGTTTTTAACTTGTTGATTACTAATGCTTTTGTTTGTGGTGTGAAATTGAAGGAAAACGATATCATCTCGACGATCTTATCTGTTATCCCCATGAGAACGGTCAGGTGAAACCCTCATGAAGTTAGTGTTTTATTCTTATTAATGCCAATAAATCAAAATAAGATATAAACGGACAGCACGTTAACTAATAAGTTCATCAAATTTTAATTCAGCGCCATTTATGTCATTTAACAATGTTTTTACATTGCGTGGATTGTTTTTGGCAGAATTATTCACTAATTATGTAGGTCAAAATTAATACACTCCGCTTATTCTACGCCTGGCCTCGCCATACCCCTGCTCCATTGACGTCACTAGTCAAAGATTGATAAGCCTTACACATCGCTCCAAAGAGGGCGGTATCAGGAAGCAAACAATAAACAACCAGGAAGGATATAAGCGATGCTTAGGAAGAGCAGAATCTCTGCTGCGATTGCGTTCGCCTTGGCGAGCCTTGCGGCGGCCCCATCCGTATCTGCCGAAGAAGGGCAGAACGTCGAAAAACTGCAGAAAATCAAAGTCACTGGCTCCCGTATCTCCCGTGTTGATGTTGAGGGGGCGACTCCGGTTGTCTCTGTCAGCAAGGCTCAAATTGAACAGTCTGGTCAGCAGACTGTGGCCGATTATCTGAAACAGGCCTCCTACAACTCCTTTGGTGGTTACTCCCCTTCCTCTGGCGACTCCTATCAATCTCAGGGAACCGTTGGTCTGCGTGGTCTGGGCTCTACCCGTACTCTGGTACTGCTCAATGGCAAGCGGATCGCAGGTTCACCGACTATGGGTGGTACTTCCATCAACCTCAACACCATCCCCATGGCGGCGGTTGAGCGGGTGGAAGTGAACCTGGATGGTGGCTCCGCACTCTATGGTTCTGATGCCATCGGTGGCGTTATCAACGTGATCCTCAAAGAGGGTTTCGAAGGGCTGACTTTCCAGGGGCGTATCGGTTCGCCGACCGAAGAGGGTGGTGACGAGCAGAGTGGTTCCATTGTCAGTGGCATCACAGGGGACAAGGGTTCTCTGATGATGGTTTACGAGCACGATGTGAAAGATGTGATCTATTACAAGGATCGTGACTATCTGGCCAAGCAGGGTGCCGAAGCCCCCAGTATTTATGGTCGCAATATCAAGGGTGTTGATGCCACGACCGGCAAGACAGTTACCCGTACTCTGGACGGCATTGACTGTGCCAATACAGGCGCCGGTTTCGTGCCCGTGGGGACAGCCTGCCGCTTCGACTTTGCCCAGATAGCAGCCAAAACCGCTTCCCGGACGCGTGATACCGTCTATGTGAACGGCCGCTATCACATTAACGATAACGTGGACTTCGTTCCGCAGTTGATTGGCTCCCGCGTCACCAGTTTTGGTCGCTTCGCGCCAGCTGCCGGTGCCTTCACCGTGGATGGTTCCACCCCCGAAAGCGCAGCAGTCCTGTCTGCCAACAACTTCAGCACCGCCAAGGCTGCGACCGTTTACTACCGCTTTAACAACGTCGGCCCCCGTGACAACGATGTGACTGACATGACCGGTAACATGAACCTTGGTTTTGAAGGGACTGTGCCGACCGAAGCAGTAGGCGATCTGGAGTGGAATGCTGGTTACATGTATTCCAAAACAGATAACCGCAGCAATGGTTCAGGCTACGTTCTGGAGCCAGCAGTACAGACTCAGGTTAATAGCGGGAAATTCATTAATGGCAGCTTCTCTGATGCGGCCACCAAGGACCTTTCGTACGATACCAGCCGTACCTCCAAAATGGACTTCTTCCAGTGGTACGGTGGTCTGGGTTGGGAGATGGGTGAACTGCCCGCTGGCCCGGTCAGCTGGTATCTAGGGGCCGAGTATAACGATTGGGTTTACTCCGACACCTACGACAGCCAGTCCGAAGCGGGTAACGTACTGGGTTCATCCGGCAACTCCGGTAGCGGTGTGCGCGATGTGTTTGCCACCTACATCGAGAGCCTGATCCCCATCACCGAGCAGATCGAGTTGAACCTGGCGGGTCGTTACGACAAGTACAGCGACTTTGGCAGCGCCTTCTCGCCCAAAGCGAGTCTGCGTTATCAACCGCTCGACCAGCTGATGTTCCGTACCTCCTGGTCCCAGTCGTTCCGTGCGCCGGGTCTGGATGATCTCTATGCCGCAGACTCGTTCTCTGCCGACTTTGCCAAGGACTATGTAGGCTGCCAGGCCAATGGTATTGCCAACTGTTCCGAAGCGCAGTACGACACAACGCGTAAAGCGAACAAGAACCTGAAGGAAGAGACCGCCAATACCTTCACCATCGGGGCTGCTTACAACCCGCTGGACAATCTGAACCTGTCGCTCGATTACTACTACATCAAGATTGATGACGTGATCCAGCTGGCTACCACTCAGACCCAGTTCTATCAGGAGCTTAATACCGGCAGCAACCCGAACGTTATTCGTGATGCCAACGGCGATGTCGAGATGGTCTACGCCGGCATGGTCAACCTGGGGCAACTCAAGACCAGTGGTATCGACTTCAAGGCGGACTACAAGTACGACTTTAACTTCTTCACCATGCGCTATGACTTCGGTGGCACTTACATCCTGAAGTATGAAGAAGGTCTGTTTGCCGGTGGCCCAATGATCGACAAGAAGGGTTGGAATGCGTTGCCAGACCTTCGCTTCAACTCCGGGATCGGTGCCAACTTCCCGCAGTGGTGGAATCTGGATGCTTATCTGAGCGCCAACTATATCGACTCCCAGAGTCAGGATTACGTGAATGGACAGGAAGAGGGGCATATCGCTTCCAACACCGTCTGGAACCTGAACGTCGCGGTCGATACCAGCTGGAATGCCAAGATCCAGACCGGTGTGAAGAACATGTTCAACCGCGGACCTTCTCTGTCGAGCGATGGCTTCACCTATGAAGAAGACCTCTACGGCATCGACGGTCGCGTCTACTACATCGACTACACCCAGAAGTTCTAATCAACCCTGTTGATATACAACCTCAGCCGGCCCGGTCGGGCCGGCTGTGCCCAACGTCCAAGGAAGTTACGGAGATAGGGTAATCCTATGAAGACAAGGACCATTACAATGAAGAAAGCGCTCCTTGGCAGCCTGGTTTCGGCCGCCTTGTTGACCAGCTTCAATCTGAGTGCCGCCACTGCCGGTCAGGCCGTGGACGCTCAAGCCGCCACCGACAACGCATCCAAAGTTTCCCAGCAGAAAATCGACAGCTATGCCGAATCTGCCGAATCCGCACTGGCCCAGTACAAGGCCGCCCTGCGTCAGGTCGACAGTCTGCGCACCTACAACGAGCAGGTGAGCAAGATGGTCGAGTCCCAGAGCGCCGAGCTGGCGTCGATGCAAAAGCAGATCGCCCAGATTGATCAGACCAGCACCGAAGTGGTGCCCTTGATGCTCAAGATGATCGACGCCCTCGAGCAGTTTGTGTCACTGGATCTGCCGTTCCAGAAGGTCGAGCGCGAGGACCGCGTGGCGGCCCTGACCGACCTGATGAACCGGGCCGATGTCACCATCTCCGAGAAGTACCGCAAGATCTTGGAGGCCTACCAGATCGAGGAGGGCTTCAGCCGCACCATCGAGGCCTACAAGGCGAGCCTGGACAAGGATGGCAGCGAGAAGACCTACGAGTTCCTGCGTGTTGGCCGCATCGCGCTGCTCTATCAGTCCCCGGATGGTCAGGAGACCGGCATGTGGAACAAGCAGACCAGCCAGTGGGAAGAGTTGCCTCAGGAGTATCGCAGTGCGGTTGAACAGGGCCTTCGCATCGCCAAGAAGCAGGCGCCTCCCGCGCTGATCAAGCTGCCGGTTCAAACTGCGGAGAAAGCATCATGAAAGGAATCAAACTTGCTATTGCCTCCCTGATTGCGGGAGCAACCCTGGTCACCCTGCCGGTGACCGCCGCCGAAAAACCGGTGGATCTCAATGCGCTGCTGAATCAGGTCAAGGCCTCCAGCCTGAGCGAATCCCAACTCAACAAGGAGCGGGAAGCCCGCTTCCTGGCTGACAAGAACGAGCAGGGGGCGCTGCTGGCCAAGGCCAAGGCCGAGCTGGCAGCCGAAACCGCCAAGGGCGAGCAGCTCAAGGCGACATTCGATGCCAACGACAAGCAGCTGACCGAGCTGACCGAAACCCTGCGCCAGCGTTCCGGCAACATGGGCGAGATGTTTGGTGTACTGCGTCAGTTCGCCGGTGAGTTCAAGGGGATCTTCAACGCCTCCGCTCGTCGGGTCGAGCATCCGGAGCAATCCGCCCTGTTGACCCGTCTGGCCGAGAGTAAAGAGCTCCCCTCCAGCGACGATCTGGAAGCGTTCTGGACCACCACCCTCAGCCGCATGGTGGACGGTGGCAAGGTGAGCCAGATCCCGGCGACCGTGGTTTACGGCGAAGGCAACCAGGCCGAGAAGACCGTCACCCAGATCGGCGAGTTCAACACTGTTTCCGAAGGCAAGTACCTCACCTTCGTGCCGGAGACCGGCAAGTTCGAGCAACTCTCCCGTCAACCGGAGAAGAGCGTGCTCGCTCCCATCGCCGAGTTTGAACAGGGCGGTGACGGGGTCAAACCCATCTTTATCGACCCGTCTCGCGGCGTGATCCTCTCCCTGTTGGTGCAGTCACCGACCCTCAAGGAGCGTATCGATCAGGGTGGTTCCGTGGGTTATGTGATCCTGGCATTGGGGGTCATCGGTACCCTGCTGGCCATCTTCTGCGGTATCCGCCTGTCGCTGATCGGCTCGTCCATGCGCAAGCAGCTGAAATCTGATCAGATCATCAAGGGCAACCCTATTGGTGACATGCTGGGGGCCTACCAGAACCATCGCGGTGACAACATCGAGGATCTGGAGTCCAAGCTCGACGAGATCATCCTGCGCAACGTGCCCAAGTTCGAGAAGGGCATCAGTCTCATCAAGCTGATCGCCTCCGTCGCGCCGCTGCTGGGCCTGCTCGGTACCGTGGTGGGGATGATTGCCACCTTCCAGGCTATCACCCTGTTCGGTACCGGCGATCCCAAGCTGATGGCGGGCGGTATCTCCGAGGCGCTGGTGACCACCATGCAGGGTCTTGTCGTCGCGGTGCCCATGCTGTTCCTCTACACCATTGTGCAGACCCAGAGCCGTCGTCTGATCCAGGTGCTGGAAGAGCAGAGCGCCGGTTTCGTCGCCCGTTATCAGGAACGTCTGCACGCCTCCAAAGCCGCAGCGTAAGGAGTCACCCATGTGGTTCTGGTTGATTGAAGAAGTCGAGTCGGTCCGCCGGTTTTTGGGATTGGGGGGCGATGTACTGGTCGCCCTGTTCTTCCTGACCCTGATGATGTGGGCCCTGTTGCTGGAGCGCTGGTTCTACTTCATGGCGGTCTACCCCAAGCAGGTGAAGCAGACCAAGGCCACCTGGCTGGCCCGCACCGATCATCTCTCCTGGTCTGCCAAGCAGATCCGGCGCGAGCTGGTCTCACGGGTTGCCATGGCGGTGGACAAGGGGATGCCGGTCATCAAGGTGCTGATCGCTCTTTGCCCGTTGATGGGGCTGCTCGGGACCGTGGTGGGGATGGTGCAGGTGTTTGACACCCTGGCCATCACCGGTACCGGTTCGCCGCGGGCGATGGCATCGGGGATCTCCAAGGCAACGGTACCGACCATGGCGGGCATGATCGCCGCCCTTTCCGGCCTGTTTTTTGTCAACCAGCTCGATCACAAGGCCAAACTGGCGGTGCAAAAGCTGGAAGACAACCTGAAACACGGTTGATGCAGGATGCATACCCCCGGCGAGGCATGGCCTGCCGGGGGCACAGAACAAGCAAGGAGTTTCTGCTATGAGAAAACGTTACAGCGACAGCGGTGCTGACGAGGCGGCTATCGATTTGACCCCCATGCTGGACATAGTGTTCATCATGCTGATCTTCTTCATCGTCACCACCTCCTTCGTCAAGGAGTCCGGTGTCGAGATCAACCGTCCCAGTGCCAGCACGGCCGAGACGGTGAAGAAGGGCAATATCATGGTCGCGGTGCGCGAAAACGGTCAGGTCTGGGTCGACAAGCGGGTGGTCGAGGTCGGTGCGGTGCGCGCCAACATCGAGCGGCTGCGGGCCGAAAACCCGGAGAGCGCCGTGGTGATCCAGGCCGATAACGAATCCCGTTCCGGTCTGGTGGTGCAGGTCATGGATCAGATCCGCATGGCCGGTGTCCAGAACATCTCCATCGCGGCAGACAAGAGCAGCTGATGCCGGAGAGAGACCTATGAGATACCTGATATCGTTGGCGGTCTCCTGTGTGGTGGTGTTCTTTCTGTTTCTGGGAATGAACAAGCTGATCACACCGGATCACCGGGAGCTGGTGGAGAAGGATGACGTCACCATGACCGATTTCATCCGCCTCAAGCCCCAGGAGACCCTGCAAGAGAAACAGCGGGAGCTGCCCAAACCGCCGCCGCCCAAGCGTCCGCCGCCGCCTCCCGAGATGGAAGTGGCCAGCACGGATCGGCCGAAGATGGAGAGCGCGCCGATGGACATGCCCAAGCTCGACATCCCGGTCAACATCGCTGGTGGCAACGCGCTGGGTGCCTACAGCACCGGCGGCGGTGGTGGCGGAGTCGGTGGCAACAATGGTGCCATTCCGCTGGCAACCTTCGAGCCCATGATGCCCCGCAAGGCTGCACTGGCGGGGCTGGCCTCCGGCAAGGTGCTGGTGGAGTTCACCGTCACCGAGCGCGGCACCGTCAGCAACGTGCGGATCGTCAAGGAAGAGCCGCGCAGTTATGACCTCGGCAAAGAGGCGCGCAAAACCATCGCCAAGTGGACGTTCAAACCGGCCATGGTGGATGGCAAGCCGCAGGCGAGCCGTATGCAGCAAGAGATCGAGTTTGCGGTCAACTAAGGAAGGTGGCGATGAACAAGTTACACAAGATGATCCTCGCCCCGGTCGCCATGGCGGTGCTGCTCAGCACCGCCAGTTGGGCCGCCGAGCAGCCGGCCCTGTCGGATCGGGCCTATCGGGCGGTCAACAAGGCGCAGGAGCTGATCACCGAGAAGAAATACGGCGAGGCCAATGCCAAGCTGCAAGATGCGCTCTCCGGCGCGGGCGAGCGGGTCTACGACAAGGGGGTCATATTGCAGACCCTCGGTTTCGTGGCCGCTCAGCAGGAGAAATACGGTCAGGCGACCAAGTACTTTGCCGATGCCATCGCGACAGGCGGCCTGCCGCCACCGGTGGCCCAGCAGGTGCGCTACAACCTGGCCCAGCTCTATATGGCTGAGGGCAATTATCAGGGGTCGATCAAGACCATGAAGGAGTGGTTTGCCAACCAGGGCAAGGATGACAAGCCCAACTCCCATGCCTATATCACGCTGGCCAACGCACACGTGCAGCTCAAGCAGTACCGTGACGCGATCCCGGCAGTGGATCAGGCGATCAAGCTGTCGGCAGGTAAAGCGCCGGAGTCCTGGTATCTGCTGAAGATGGGCGCTCACTACGAGCTGAAACAGTACAAACCGGCGACCGAGGTGCTGACCTCTCTGGTCAACATGTTCCCGGAGAAGAAGAAGTACTGGACCCAGCTATCGGCCATGCATATGCAGGCAGGCAACGATGCCAAGGCGCTGGCTGCGCTGGAGTCGGCCTATAACCTCGGCATGTTGACCGAGGCCGCCGAGCTGCAGCGCCTCGCTAACTACCTCGCCTTCACCGGCATTCCTCATCGCGCCGCACGTGTGATGGAGAAGGGGATGAAGGACGGGGTGATTGAGCAGAGCGCCAGCAACTACAAGACCCTGGCCAACTACTGGCATCAGGCCAAGGAGCTGGATCCGGCCATCGACACCCTGGCCAAATCCTACCAGCTGGCCCCGAGTGCCGATCTGCAGCTGAAGATGGCGCGCATGATGATCCAGAGCAAACGCTATCAGGATCTGGTGGCGCTGGCCGCCAAACCGGCAGCCAATGCCAATGGTGAACAGCGGGCGGATCTCAAGTTCCTGACCGGGGTCGCCTATTTTGAGCAACAAAAGCCGAAGGAGGCCCTCAACGCCTTCACCCAGGCGGCTCAGAATGGCAACGTCAGCGGTCGGGCATCCCCCTGGATCAGCTTCCTCAAAGAGCAGAGTGGCACCGGAGAGGCAGCCGTCCAGTAATTCCAATGACAACTACCTGTAGTCCCTTTTATGGTTGCCTGGTGGCTCCATTAACCGCTCTTCGGAGCGGTTTTTTTATAGCTGAAACCGGCACCGGCTGATGGCCGACGCACGGTTTTATCCCTCTTCATGCCAGTAAAGAGCCTCCCTCGACATTGGTCTATCTCCCCGGATGTGACAAACGTTTTGGCTAGGGCTGCAACCGTGATACCAGGTGGCGCTGCGCTGTGGTTGACGGGGGCTCGGGTGGCTCGCTGCCAGGCGGGCTGTGCCATTCATCTTTCTCTTTGCTGTGACTTGCCAGTGTGGCTTTTGCCCTGTTGATAAGCGTCACACCGAAAACGGCTACTTTTAACAAGAAAAGCAACATATGGAAGTTGAAATTTTGGCCGACTCAGGAAAGAATGCGCGCTCGGTTATTGGCGTCGTGGGGCAGGTTGACCCGCCACCGGCAGACCGAGGATGAGACGGCCCCCGGCCCATTTGGTACAGGAAACCACACAGGAATTTTATGAATCCCCTTCGCACTGCCGCTTCGGCCCTTTTATGCACATTTGCGCTGGTCAGCCAGCAGGCTGCCGCCGTCGAGTACCGTCTGCCTGCGGCCAACAGCCGCCTGATCGGTGAAAACCAGGAATACGTGGTGCCTGCGGACAACCGTCCGCTGGAGCAG
This sequence comes from Aeromonas sp. s12, assembly GCF_040907925.1. NCBI lineage: Bacteria > Pseudomonadati > Pseudomonadota > Gammaproteobacteria > Aeromonadales > Aeromonadaceae > Aeromonas > Aeromonas sp. s12. The sequence continues at coordinate 145,480 of NZ_JBFOCT010000011.1, forward strand.
ATCGCTGCTGACTTCCAGCTGGGTCTGACCAACATCATGGAAGCCAACCCGGGCGTTGATCCCTATCTGCCGAAAGCGGGTAGCACCCTGATCATCCCCCACCAGCTGATCCTGCCCAACGCGCCCCGCGAAGGGATCGTCATCAACGTTGCCGAGATGCGTCTCTACTACTACCCGAAAGGGAAGAACGTGGTGGAAGTACTGCCCATCGGCATCGGTCAGCTGGGGGTAAACACCCCGGAGAACTGGATCACCAAGGTAGAGCGCAAGCGCGCCAACCCGACCTGGACCCCGACCGAGAACATCCGTCGCCGCTATGCCGCCCAGGGCAAGACTCTGCCGGCAGTCTGGCCAGCGGGTCCGGATAACCCCATGGGTCTGCACGCCCTCTATATCGGCAACCTCTATGCCATTCACGGTACCAATGCCACCTTCGGTATCGGTCTGCGGGTGAGCAGCGGTTGCGTGCGGCTGCGCGCTGACGACATCAAGTATCTGTTCGACAACGTGCCGGTCGGCACCCGCGTCCAGTTCGTCAACCAGCCGGTCAAGACCACGGTCGAGCCGGATGGCGGTCGCTACATGGAAGTACACGAGCCGCTGTCGCGCACCGAGGAGGAGTTCAACTCCACCGCCTCCGTGCCGCTCCCGATGACACCGGCCATCACCCGCTTCATCGCTCACGCCGAGTCTGACTCCAACGTGGTCAAGCAGGTGCTGGAACAGCGTACCGGTATGCCGACCCGCCTCAATCCCTGATTGAGCAAGTTGGCGGTGCCGCGCGCACTGGCTGAATAAAGAAAACGGCGACCAGATGGTCGCCGTTTTTTATGGGGGAGTCACGGCTTGCTTACTGCACGCAGACCGGGCAGAAGGCGTAGGTGCCTTGCGGATCGTTGAAGCGGGTAAGCGGGTCGAGACTGCGGTTCACTTCCACCAAGGCCTTGCCAAATCCTGCCGGCAGCCAGCTTTGCAACTGGGGGGCCAGCGCTTGGGCACTGCTGTCAAACAGCTGGCGCAGGAACTTGTCCTTGGTGGACTCCTCCTGCTCGATGGGGGTCACCTGCCACTCCTTGAGGTTGGCCAGCTCGGCGGCGGCCTGGATGGCGTCATCCAGATTGCCGAACTCGTCCACCAGGCCCAGGGCCTTGGCATCCTCACCAGTCCAGACCCGACCTTCGGCCGCTTTTTCGGCCTCTTCCGGGCTCAGGCCGCGGCCCTTGCTGACCAGACCGATGAAGCGCTGGTAGGTATCTTCCACGCTCAGCTGGATAGCCTGACCGACGTGATCCGGCAGGGCGCGGGTCGGGCCTACGCCAACATAATCTGTGGTGCCAACCCCGTCGGTATGTACCCCGAACTGGGCCAACGCCTTGTCGATGGTGGCGAACATGCCGAACACCCCGATGGAGCCGGTGAGAGTAGTCGGGGAGGCAAAAATCTTGTCCGCATCGGCGGAGATCCAGTAGCCACCGGAGGCGGCATAGCTGCCCATGGAGACCACTACCGGTTTGCCAGCCTGTTTCAGGGCCAGCAGCTCGGCGCGGATCTGCTCGGCGGCGAAGGCGCTGCCGCCCGGGCTGTCGACCCGCAGGACCACGGCTTTGACCTTGTCATCGCGGCGGGCATCGGCCAGCAGGTCGGAGAGGCTATCACCGCCGATGGTGCCGGCAGGCTGCACGCCATCCATGATGGCGCCGCTGGCGACCACCAGACCCACCTCATCCTTGCCGCTCTGGGGATATTGTTCCGGAATGGCAGCCAGATACTCTTTCAGGCCGACCCCTTTCCAGCCGTGGTCGTCCGCTTCACCCACCTCTTTAATGACCGCCTGGGTCATCTCGTCGCGGGTAGCCAGCTGATCCACCAGCCCGTTGTCGAGGGCGTAGTTGGCGGCATTGCCACCGGCCTTGCGCAGCAGCTCGAGGAAGCGATCCTTGCCCGGCGCGACCGCATCGGGTTCGATCTCCCGCTGCTCGGCGACATCGGCCACATAGGATTGCCACAGCTGATCCAGCCAGCGCTGGTTCGCTTCTTTGCTCTCAGGAGACATCTCGTCGCGGGTATAGGGCTCGACGAAGGATTTGTAGGTGCCGACCTTGAACACGTGCGGGGTGATATTGAGCTTCTCCAGCGCCGACTTGAAGTAGGTCTGGTAGACCCCAAGCCCCTCGATCACCACGGTGCCGCTCTGGTTGAGCAGCACGTGATCGGCGTGGGCCGCCAGCAAGTATTGGCCCTGAGTGTAGAAGTCGGCCATGGCGATCACCGGTTTGCCGCTCTCCCGGAAGGAGTCGATGGCACTCGCCACCTCCTGCAGTTTGGTGAAGTTGGCTCCCTGCAGCCCTTGCGGCTTGATCACCAGCGCCTTGATGCGCTCGTCATCCTTGGCACTCTTGATGGCCCACAGCAGGTCGGAGAGGACGATCTCGCTCGGCTGCTCGTCGCTGCTGTCCATCTGGCGCAGCAGTTGTACGGTGGGATCTGTCTGGGAGCGTTGCTCCACCAGCACGCCGTTGAGATTGAGGGTTAGCGCCCCTTCGATGGGCGCCTTGGGTGCCTCTTTCTGGCTGACGCTGAAGACGATGACCAGCACTACGATGAGAAACAGCAGATTGACCAGCATCAGCCGGGTGAAATTGAGCAGGCGCCACAGGCTGCGGAACAACCAACCCAGACCTTTGAAAATAGACATAGTCGCGTTATCGCCCTGTTAATGGGTAGAGAAGAGCCATTATTAACCAGTTGCGGGCGAAATTGCCATTTCCGACTGGCGGATCCCGCCTATCTTCGTTCAGGGCACGGCTGTTCGCTGAAAAATTGTCCAAACATTTGTTTGAAAAAGAATTTTCGATTCTTTACTCTAGCCTCAGTTTGATAACAAAAAATTAACTGGAGGCATCGTGAGCCGCTATCCGACCCTGCTGACCCCGCTCGATCTTGGTTTTACCCAGCTGCGCAACCGCGTCTTGATGGGCTCCATGCATACCGGCCTCGAAGAGGAGAAGGGCGGTTTTGACAAGCTGGCTGCCTTTTATGCCGAGCGAGCCCGTGGTGGCGTTGGCCTTATCGTCACCGGCGGCATCGCCCCTAACCTGCGCGGTCGGCTGGTGCCTCACGGCTCTCAGCTGAGCTTTCCCTGGCAGGTGAGCAAGCACAAGAAGGTGACCAGCGCCGTGCATCAGGAGGGGGGCAAGATTGCGCTGCAGATCCTCCATGCCGGTCGTTATGCCTATCATCCCTTCAGTCTGGCGCCGAGCGCCCTCAAGGCCCCCATCTCCCCGTTCAAGCCACGCGCCATGAGCGAGCGGCAGATCCGCGGCACTATTCGCGACTTCGCGGCTACAGCAGCGCTGGCCAAGGCGGCCGGTTATGACGGCGTCGAGGTGATGGGCTCGGAAGGCTATCTCATCAACCAGTTCATCTGCGAGCGAACCAACAAACGCACCGATGGCTGGGGCGGCAGCAGCGAAAACCGGATGCGCTTTCCGGTGGAGATTGTCCGCGCCATCCGCGAGCGGGTCGGCACCGACTTCATCATTATCTTCCGCCTCTCCATGCTGGATCTGGTGGAGCAGGGCTCAACCCTGGAAGAGGTGATTGCCCTTGGCAAAGCGCTGGAAGCGGTGGGGGTGACCCTGATCAACACCGGTATCGGTTGGCACGAAGCGCGCATTCCCACCATCGCCACCAGTGTGCCGCGCGGCGCCTTCAGTTGGGTGACTGCCGAGCTGAAAAAACACCTCAAGGTGCCGCTTATCACTACCAACCGGATTAACACCCCCGAGGTGGCCGAGCGGATTCTGGCGGGGGGTGAGGCGGATATGATCTCCATGGCGCGCCCCTTCCTGGCGGATCCCGAATTTGTCATCAAGGCGGCTGAGAACCGGGCGGACGAGATCAACACCTGCATCGCCTGCAACCAGGCCTGCCTTGACCATGTGTTCAAGCAGAAGCGGGCCTCCTGTCTGGTCAATCCTCGAGCCTGTTTCGAGACCGAATTGACGTTTGGCCGCGTGCCCCAGCCCAAGAAGCTGGCGGTGGTGGGGGCGGGCCCGGCCGGGCTGGCGTTTGCCTGCTACGCTGCCGAGCGCGGTCATCAGGTGAGCCTGTTCGATCAAGCCAGCGAAATCGGCGGCCAGTTCAACTTCGCCAAGCAGATCCCGGGCAAGGAGGAGTTTCACGAAACCCTGCGCTATTTCGCCAAACGGCTGGAGAAGTGCGGCGTAGAGCTCTATCTGGGCCAGCGCCAGAGTGCCGAGAGCCTGCTCGGCGGCGGTTTTGACGAGGTGATCCTCGCTACCGGTATTCGTCCGCGCACCCCCAATATTCCGGGCATCGAACATCCCAAGGTGATGAGTTATCTCGATGTATTGCGGGATCACAAGCCGGTCGGCGAGAAGGTGGCGGTGATCGGTGCCGGCGGCATCGGCTTCGATGTGGCCGAATTCCTTGTGGAGAAAAGGGTAGAGAAGAAGGTGGAGATGGATGCCGATGGGCACCGTGATCACTGGCTCAAGGAGTGGGGCATCGACAAACAGCTTGGCGAACGCGGTGGCCTCACTGCTCCTGAAATCGACGCCCCCGAGCGCCAGATCTGGCTGCTCCAGCGCAAGGAGAGCAAGGTGGGTGACGGACTTGGCAAGACCACCGGCTGGATCCACCGTACCTTGCTCAAGAACCGCAATGTGCAGATGCTCTCCGGGGTGCAATATCTGGGGATCGATGACGAGGGCTTGCACATTCAGGTGGGCGAGAACAAGCAGTGTCTGCCGGTGGATCAGGTGATCGTCTGCGCCGGACAAGAGCCCCTTAAAGAACTGCAGGCCGGGTTGCAGGCGGCAGGCAAGCCGGTGCATATCATCGGCGGAGCCGACGTGGCCGCAGAGCTGGATGCCAAGCGCGCCATCCGGCAAGGGGCCGAGCTGGCTGCGATCATCTAGCAAGCAGCGTCCTCCTGTCCTTTATAGTGCGATAAACCCCTGAGCCTCAGGGGTTTTCTTCATTCGGTGCTGTGCTAAGGTAGCGCCATCATTGCCCCAGAGAAGGAATTGCCCATGGATGCCCTCACCCTGTTGCTCAATCGCCACTCCTGTGGCCGTCTCGCCGATCCCGCCCCGAGCGGTGAGGTGCTCGACAATATCCTCAAGGCGGGTCTGCGCGCGCCGGATCACGGCACCCTGACCCCCTGGCAGTTCATTCTGTTTGAAGGGGAGGGGCGTGAGCGGCTGGGCAAGCTGCTGGCCGAGGCGGCCCGTGCTCATGGCGAAGATGAAGAGAGCATCAAGAAGTGCAGCGAAGCGCCACTGCGGGCGCCCTTGGTCGTCGCCGTGGCAACCCGTTATCAGGATCACCCCAAGGTGCCGAAACTGGAGCAGGAGCTCTCTGCCGGTTGCGCCTTGATGGCGATGCAGATGGCGGCGCAGGCGCAGGGTTTCAACGGAATCTGGCGCTCCGGCTGGTTTATCTTCGATGAGCAGATCAACAAAGGATTGGGACTGGCGGCAGAGGATCAGCTGGTGGGTTTCCTCTATCTCGGTACCCCCATGCTGGAAGCGCGTAAACTGCGCGAGCTGCCACTCGATGAGTTTGTCCGCCGTTTCTGACTTTTCGGCCACGTTGCGGTTGAGAGAAGCAAAGCCTCGAGAAATCGGGGCTTTTCTGTTTAACCGTGAATAGTAACCAGAGAAATTGGGGAAAATAAATGGCTCAAAGAGGCTTCGCGCGCCATAGCAGGTAATTATTTAAATAGTGCGATGTACCTCGCAATCCTGTTGTATTTCACTATGTAAAACGTTTGCGCATTCGCTAATATCTCCCTGCCAGTTTAGAAGGGCACTCCTTCTAATTTTTCTGCGATGAGAGTCGCAATTCCGTAGCACCTTTTAACAGCCCAACGTCTTCGTGACATTGGGCTTTATTTTTATGGGGTGTCGGGGTTGCTGTGAGCTGATGGCAGCATCGTCATGCAGCCCGGTTGGCAGCCTTATGCCCTGTTTTTGGCTGGCAGGATCCGGGCTGGATTGCCGACTACCCGAGCTCCGGCCGGTACATCTTTGGTGACTACGGCACCTGCGCCGACGATCGCCTCCCGCCCTATGGTGACGCCGGGCAGCAAGATGGCGCCGCCCCCAATCCAGACCTTGTCTTCAATGGTGACCGGCAGCGCCGTCTCTGTGCCCTGAATCCGTTCGTCGGCCTCCAGTGAATGGGCTGCGGTATAGATCTGCACGTTTGGCCCAATCATCACGTTGGCTCCGATGCGGATGGGGGCATTGTCCAGCAGGGTCGCCCCCATATTGATGTAGGAGTCCTTGCCCAGGTGGATGTGGCGGCCATAGGTACAGTAGAGGGGCGGGCAGATAAAGGCGTTTTCTGCCAGTTCGCCAATCAGCTCCGCCAGTAGTGCCCGCTGCTCTGCTTCCTCTTCCGCCTGATTGAAACGGCGATAGCGCTGGGCCGCCTCCCGGCGCAACTGGGCCAGCTCGGGTGCCATGCAGTTGTACGGTTGGCTGCTGATCATCTTCTGGTATTCGCTCATGGCAGGGCCTCAATAATGTGGAAGAACGATGTTAATCCCTCATTGGCCAGAGAAGCGTGAACCGTCCCCCAGAGTAGGAAAGGGGGGAGAAACAACAAGAGCACCCGCGGGTGCTCTTGTTTAATAAAGATGCTGACTTGCCGCCTTGAGAGCGGGAGCTATGTTTAGCCGTGCTTGCGGCCGGAGAGGCGGCACCACTCCTCTTTGACTGCAGTCGGATCCATCTCGAACCACTGACCGTAGATAGTTTCCAGCTCCGGGGCTTGGCTTTCCAGCACGCCGGAGAGGGCCATCAGGCTGCCCGCTTTGCCGTGACCGGCGATAAGTGGAGCCAGTTCGCGCAGCGGGCCGGCCAGGATGTTGGCGACCACCACGTCCGCTTCGACATCTTGCGGTTGGTCGGCTGGCAGATAGAGCTCAATCTGGTCGGCGACGCCGTTGCGCGCGGCGTTGTCGCGGCTGGCCTGAATGGCCTGCGGGTCGATGTCGATGCCGATGACGCGGGCGGCACCCAGTTTCAGGGCTGCGATGCCGAGAATGCCGGAGCCACAGCCAAAATCGACCACGGTTTTACCGCTCAGATCCAGCCCGTCCAGCCACTGCAGGCAGAGGGCGGTGGTGGGGTGGGTACCGGTACCGAAGGCCAGACCCGGATCCAGCATGACGTTGACAGCATCGGGGTTCGGCACATCGCGCCAGCTCGGGCAGATCCAGAGGCGCTCGCCAAACTGCATGGGGTGGAAGTGATCCATCCACTCGCGCACCCAGTCCTTGTCCTCCAGCTGCTCGACCTTGTAGCCGACGTTTTCGCCGAAGATCTGCTGGAAGAAGGCGATGGTGGGGGCCGGATCGGTTTCGGCATCGAACAGACCCATCACTTCGGTCTCGCCCCAGAGCGGGGTTTCACCGGGCATGGGTTCATAGACGGGCACATCCTTGGCATCCATAAAGGTCACCGCCTGGGCTCCACGCCCCAGCAGCATGTTGCTCACCTTGTCTGCGGTCTTGGCAGTGGCGTTGATTCGAATTTGTATCCAGGGCATGGCGTCGACTCTTCATAAATGTGAAACCGCGAGATTCTACCATCATGGGGCAGTGCTGTCGTGGTTTGCCCATGACGTGGAGGGATACGGGGGCTTTTGCCGGATTGGCACGGTTCCTGTATTGCTCTATGCAGGCGAAGACGACCGGTTTTCGCTGAACGCTTTGCTCAAGTTCCGTCATCTTTCACTGCCACCCTCGGGTGGCATTTTTTTATCTGTACTCCTTTGCCTGGTAAACAGTCTGCCAGACAAAAAAAGAGCAAGGTCGGCACCTTGCTCAAGGATGGATTGACGCCGTTTTGGCGCATTCATGCTGCAGTTGGCACGCCAGATGCAAAGACTAATATGTCCTGCATAAGGATATGTGTGTGATTGTTACCCCAATGTTCAGGTATTCAGGCCATTTCTCACGAAATGGCCTCTTTTTTGGCTGATTGTCGGATGTTGGCCTGCCGCTGGCTGGCATTAGCGCTGCTGGTTGTGCCCGTTTGGGGCATCTCCTTGGTGAACTTATCCCATCATGGTGCGTTGGAGGGCTTAGTTGGCAAAGCCGCACATGTCGATCACCAGCTTGCCTACCATGCGGCCTGCTTCCACCTCGGCATGGGCCTGAGCCAGCGTGACCGGGGTCAGTGACGGGATGGTTCTGGTCAGGGTGGTCTGCAATACCCCTTCATCGACCAGTGCCGCTACCCGGCCGAGCAGGCGGTGCTGCTCGATCATGTCTGGCATCTGGAACAGGGAGCGGGTGAACATGAACTCCTGGCTGAAGGTGACGCTCTTGCTTTTGAGCAGGGAGAGATCCCACGGCTCGCTCGATTCGGCGATGGTACAGATATGGCCAAACGGGCGGATCAGCCCGGCCATGGTAGCCCAGTGCTCGGCGGTGGCGTTGGTGCAGAAGATGGCATCGACCTGCGTGATGCCAAGGGCGGTCAGCTCCTCCTGCAACTTGTGGTGGTTTACGACCTGATGGGCGCCCATTTCGAGGCACCACTCGCGGCTCTCGGGGCGGGAGGCGGTAGCAATCACCTCCATGTCGGTGAGCTGGCGGGCCAGCTGGATGGCGATGGAGCCCACGCCACCGGCGCCGCCGATGATCAGCAGTTTGCCACGACTTTCGCGGGTAAGAGTGAAGCGCTCGAACAGGGTCTCCCAGGCGGTGATGGCGGTGAGCGGCAGGGCGGCGGCCTCCACATTGCTCAATCTGGTGGGGGCGATCGCGGCGATGCGCTCATCCACCAGTTGCAGGGCGCTGTTGCTGCCCGGGCGGCTGATATCGCCGGCATACCAGACCCGGTCGCCCGCCTTGAATAGGGTCACTTCGCTGCCGGTGGCGATCACTTCCCCCACCGCATCCCAGCCGAGTACCCGGGGCGAGCTTTCAATTTTGGCCTTGGGCGAGCGCACCTTGGTATCCACCGGATTGACGGAGGTGGCGGTGACCCGCACCAGCAGATCCCGCGGGCCCGGAACTGGATCGGGCAGGTTGGCTGCGATAAAGCAGTCGGGGTGATCGCTTGGCAGATAGTGAGTCAGGGCAATGGCTTTCATGAGGTTTCCTTTCAAATCGCTGTGTTCGGGATTGCCACTCACTCTAGTCTGGTTGATTATCAAGATTAAGATGGGTAATCGGTAAAGACTGTTTGAATATATGAACAATGTCGTTCTGGAGTTGATGGGACTGTTTGCCACCGTGGTGGAGCAGGGAAGCTTTACCCGGGCCGCCGAGCTGCTTGGTATGCCCAAGTCATCGGTGAGCCAGAAGATCTCGCGGCTCGAATCCCAGCTCGGGGTGCGGCTGTTGCAGCGCACCACCCGCAGGTTGAGCCTGACCCCGCAGGGGGAGCTCTATGTGGAGCACTGTCAGGGGCTGCTGGCACTGGCCCGCAGTGCCAATCTGGCGATGGCACGGCTGCGCTCGGCCCCGGCGGGGCGGGTGCGGATCACCGCCCCCGAGGCGACCGGCACCCTGCTGCTTGGCCGGATCCTCGCCGAGTTTCGCGCCCTCTATCCCGAGGTGGTGCTGGAGCTGACTCTGAGCGATGAACAGCTCGATCTGGTGGGGGAAGGTTATGATTTGGCGTTGCGGGCGGCGCCGCTGAAAGACTCCAGCCTTATCTGTCGGCGTATCGGTCAGGTGGCGCGTCATCTGGTGGCAGCGCCCGCCTATCTGGCGGCCCACGGCATGCCGCAGCAGTTGAGCGAGCTGGGCCGTTATGCCTGTCTGGTGCACTCGGCCATGCCGGTGTGGCCATTGCAGGAGGGCGGCTGGCGGCCACAGGGGGCCTGTGTCAGCAACAGCTTGCTGGCGCTGCGGGAGATGGCACTCCATGACGGGGGGATTGCCCTGTTGCCCTACCATGTCTGTGAAGGAGATTTGGCGGCGGGGCGGCTGCAGAAGGTGTTGCCGGATCAGCCCATTCCGGCCAACCCGTTCTACCTAATCTATCCGAGTCGGGAGCATCTGGCCCCCGCCCTGCGCACCCTGATGGATTTCGTGGCCGAGCGGTTGCCGTTTGCCTGAGTTACCAACTGCTTTGGCTGGCCGACTCCTGATTGGGTTTGAGGCCGAGCGGGACCGACTGGCGCTCCGCCAGCATGCGGATCTGCCCTTCAATCAGGCTGGCGCTGGGGCCCAGCACCAGCACCAGCTGGTGGTCGTTGAGCTGGATCCAGGAGAGGCAGCCCAGGCCCAGCAGGCGGGATTCATCCACCAGTGAAATATCGCGCACCCGCAGGCTAAGGCGGGTGATGCAGACACTCATCGCCACCAGATTGTCCATCCCGCCCAGCACCTTGAGGTACTGGATCGCCAGCATCTGCGGGTCTGAGGGGGCAACGCTGGCAAGGCGCGGATGCTCCACTGCGATGGGCTTGCTCGGCATGCTGAGGGGGGCGCGCTCCAGCAGTTGATAAAACAGCAGGGTGTAGGCAACGAAGAACAGGATACCGACCGGAATGAGCCAGAAGCTGTGCTCCCCAGCCTGATAGCTCAGCACCAGATCCAGCAGGCCGGCGGAGAAGTAACTGCCCACCTTGATCCCCAGCCCGCTACAGACCGCCAGTGACAGCCCGGTCAGCAGGGCGTGGGCGAGAAACAGCCAAGGGGCGGTAAAGGCGAACAGAAATTCGATAGGTTCGGTGATACCCACCAGTGCCGAGGTGAGCGCCAGGGTGAGCAGCAGCCCGCCCTGCGGCAGCCGCTGCATCCGCTGGCGGTGCAGCCAGATGGCAAAACAGGCGCCCGGCAGGCCGAACATGATGATGGGGTAAAGACCGGCTACATATCCTTCATGAAGGGGCTGGGCGGTGGCCAGCGCCTGCAGGTTGCTCTCGCCAAGGCCGATGACGCTGCCCAATACCTGATGGAGTCCGAGCGGGATTAGCAAGCGGTTGAGGGTGCCGTAGCAGAAGGCGCCAAACGGCGTGGTGAGCAGCTCGGAGGTGAGCAGGGTCAGCCCGCGCTCCAGTGGCGGCCACAGCAGCGAGAGGGGGATGGCGATCAGCAGGCAGGCCAAGGCCGACACCAGCAGGCTGGGAAACTCGCCCCTGGCGATCTGCAGCCAGCGGGGCAGGGTTTGCTGGTGAACCCAGGGATAGATAATGGCGGTGGTGAGTCCCGCCAGCAGGCCGCAGATCATGTCGGCGTGCAGGTTGGGGGCTAGCGTATTGAAAGCTGTGCTGAGCAGCAGGAAGTTGACTGCCCCCGCCAGCGTCTGCCCGCCCAGCTCTTGCCGACTCAGGCCAAAGGCGATCGCCACCGCATAGATAAGCGGCATCTGGCTGAAGATCGCCTGACCGGTGAGGGAGAGCACCGCCAAATCGAGCACGTCGGGTTGCCCAAGCCGGTATATCAGCGCCGCCATCGGCAGGATGGAGACGGGCAGCAGCAGGGCATAGCCAAGCCGCTGCAGGGCTTGAGTAACGACTTGTCGAGTGGCTTTAACGGGCATACAGCGGCTACGTTCTGTGACTTGGCGCACAGTTTAACCGGAAAACACCTATTTGGGGATAGTTTTGGAACCCCTAATTTATATTTTTATTATTTCTGCCCGAAAAGCTCGCGCACTTCCCGCGAGGGCGGTGCCGTCAGCAGGCTGACCGTGATAAAGACCACCAGCGCCAGCGTGAGGCTTGGCACGATGGCGTGCAGGCCAGCCAACTTGATCCCCCACTGACTCAGTACCCCATAGCAGACGATGCCGCTGACCATGCTGGCCAGCGCGCCCGGGCCGTTGGCCCGCGACCAGTAGAGGCCGAGCACCAGCGGCCAGAGGAACACCGCCTGCAGACCGCCAAAGGCGAGCAGGTTGAGCCAGATGATCATCTCGGGCGGTTGCAACGCCGCTAGCAGCACCAGGGTGCCGAGGATCAGGGTGCAGAGCAGGGAGAGGCGGGGGATGCGCACCTCCAGCTTCTCCTGCTTCGGACTCAGGTAGTTGAGGTAGAGATCCTTCACCAGAGTGGCAGAAGCCTGGATCAGCTGGGAGTCGATGGTGGACATGATGGCCGCCATCGGCGCAGCCAGAAAGACCCCGGCCAGCCAGGGGGGCAGCACTTCCATCATCAGGGAGGGCATGATCTTGTCCGGGCTGTCCATGCCCGGCAGGATGGCGCGGCCAAGGGCGCCGGCCAGATGCATGCCGAACATCAGCAGTGCGCTCACCACGGTGCCGATCAGAATGCCGCGATGGAGCGCCTTGCTGTCTCGATAGCCAAAGCAGCGTAGCGCAGAGTGAGGCAGCCCTACCACTCCGACACAGACCAGGATCCAGAAACTCAGCATAAAGGGCTGGGTCAGCATGTCGCCGGCCCCCTGCGGGCTCACCAGCTTGGGATCGATCTCCCTGAGCTGGTGGATGAGGTTTGGCAAGCCGTCACCGGCGACCAGAATGCCCGCCAGCAGGGCACCGGTGCCGATCAGCATGATGATCCCCTGCAGAGCATCGGTCATTACCACGGCGCGGAAGCCGCCGATGATGGTGTAGAGCAGTACGCAGCTGGCAAACAGCATCAATCCCTGCTGGTAGGAGAGGCCGGTGGCGGTCTCCAGCAGGCGGGCGCCGCCGATGAATTGCACCACCATGGTCGCGATAAAGGCGAGGATGATAGTAACGGAGCCGAGGATCACCACCGCCTTGTTCTGGTAGCGGGCCCACAGCATATCGTTGATGGTCACCGCATTGACTCGGCGGGCGATGATGGCGAACTTCTTGCCCAGTACCCCCAGGGTAAGCCAGACGGTGGGCAGCTGGATCATCGCCAGCAACACCCAGCCCAGACCGATCTTGTAGGCCGCGCCTGGCCCACCGATAAAGGAGGAGGCCGAGGTGTAGGTGGCCACTAGCGTCATCGCCAGCACCAGCCCGCCCATGCTGCGGTTGCCGATGAAGTACTCCTGCACGAAGTTGCCTTCTGCGCGATGGCGGCTGGCCCAGAAACCCACCCCCAGCACCAGCACCAGATAGATGACGAGCGGCAGCATCAACTCAAGATTCATGGGATGACTCCTTGCCGGAAGGGGAGTGGGTATCGAGGGGGATCTCCACAAACAGCCGGTTCACCATCAGGGCGCAGAGCAGAATGAACAGCAGCGGCATCACCATGCAGCTGAGCAGGAACCATAGTGGCAGCCCCCACAACTCTAGCTGGGGCGGGATAAAATAGGCGGTGCCATACCAGGCAAAGAAGTAGAACAGGGTCAGCAGCAGGCAGAAAGCTGCTTCCCGGCGGGCGAGAGCAAAACGGTTCACCTTGGCCTCCGACAAATTTGAGGGGCGCAAGGATAACAAAAAAGGGCCATGTCGCCATGGCCCTTTTTCAGCAGAGGCTCCTTGCGGAGCAGACTTCCATCGGAAGTCCGGTCTCTATCAGCGATCCTTACAGACCCAACTTCTTGTGCAGATAGTGGATATTGGTGCCACCGTGCTGGAAGTTTTCGTCTTTCATGATCTCTTTTTGCAGCGGTACGTTGGTCTTGATCCCTTCCACCACCAGCTCGTCCAGCGCATGGCGCATGCGGGCGATGGCAATGTCACGATTCTCGCCGTAGCAGATCAGCTTGCCGATCATTGAATCGTAGTGGGGCGGTACCTTGTAACCGGCATAAATGTGGGAGTCCCAACGCACGCCCAGACCACCCGGCGCGTGGAAGCGCTGAACCAGACCCGGAGAGGGCATGAAGGTGGCCGGATCTTCGGCGTTAATCCGGCACTCGATGGCATGGCCACGGATGCGGATATCCTGCTGGGTGATCGACAGGGGCTGACCGGCGGCGATGCGCAGTTGCTCCTTGATGAGATCGATACCGGTGACCATCTCGGTGACCGGATGCTCAACCTGAATACGGGTGTTCATCTCGATGAAATAGAACTCGCCGTTCTCGTACAGGAACTCGAAAGTACCCGCGCCGCGGTAGCCGATCTCTATACAGGCGCGCACACAGCGCTCGCCGATGAACTTGCGCATTTCGGCGGTGATGCCGGGTGCCGGCGCCTCTTCCACCACTTTCTGGTGGCGACGCTGCATGGAGCAGTCACGCTCGCCCAGATAGAGGGCGTTGCCCTGGCCGTCTGCCAACACCTGAATTTCGATGTGGCGCGGGTTTTCCAGGTACTTCTCCATGTAAACCATGTCGTTCTTGAAGAACTGGCCTGCTTCGGATTTGGTCAGGGCGATGGCGCCCGCCAGTTCCGCTTCATTGCGCACCACGCGCATACCGCGACCACCACCGCCACCGGCGGCCTTGATGATCACCGGATAGCCGATGCGCTTGGCAATGGCGGCGTTGTGCTTGGCGTCGTTGTCGACGGGGCCGTCAGAGCCCGGTACACACGGTACGCCCGCTTTCTTCATCGCTTCGATGGCGGAGACCTTGTCACCCATCAGGCGAATGGTCTCGGCGCGCGGGCCGATGAAGATGAAGCCGGATTTTTCGACCACTTCGGCGAAATCGGCGTTCTCGGAGAGGAAGCCGTAACCCGGGTGGATGGCCACGGCACCGGTTACCTCGGCTGCGGCGATGATGGCCGGGACGTTGAGGTAGGATTCAGTACTGGCCGGTCTGCCGATACAGATGGATTCGTCGGCCAGCAGCACATGTTTGAGCTCCCGGTCGGCGGTGGAGTGAACGGCCACTGTCTTGATCCCGAGCTCTTTACAGGCGCGCAGGATCCGCAGGGCAATTTCACCGCGGTTGGCGATGACTACTTTGTCCAACATGGGTGGCGATTTCCCTTATTCGATGATGAACAGCGGCTCGTCAAATTCGACGGCCTGACCATTTTCAACCAGGATCGCTTTGATCACACCGGCCTTGTCAGACTCGATTTGGTTCATCATTTTCATGGCTTCGACGATGCACAGGGTGTCGCCGACATTGACTTGCTGACCCACTTCCGCGAACGGCTTGGCATCCGGGCTGGAGGAGCGGTAGAAGGAGCCAACCATCGGGGAGCGCATCAGGTGACCGCTCGGGGCGGCATCTGCGGCCGGTGCGGCGGCAACCGGGGCGGCAGCGGCAGGTGCGGCAACCGGAGCGGCTTGCTGCATCATCATCTGCGGCATGGCGGTGGTCACCTGACCGGAGAAGTTGCGGCTGATGCGAACGGACTCTTCACCTTCGGAGATCTCCAGTTCGGCGATGCCGGACTCTTCAACCAGTTCAATCAGCTTCTTGATTTTGCGGATATCCATTAGCATTCTCTTTCTTCTTTATCTGATCAGTGATTATCAAGCCGCGCGCAGATGGTGCACGGCCGCGGTTAAAGCGAATTGGTAGCCATCGGCCCCCAGACCACAAATGACCCCTTTGGCGACATCAGACAGATAGGAGTGATGACGGAACGGCTCCCTGGCATGGACGTTTGACAGGTGAACCTCGATAAAAGGGATGGCGACACCCAGCAGCGCATCGCGAATGGCGACGCTGGTGTGGGTGAAGGCGGCTGGATTGATGATGATAAAATCCACCTGGCCCATGGCCTGATGGATGCGGCCGACCAACTCATGTTCGGCATTGGATTGCAGATGTTCCAGAGTGACACCGAGTTCGCTGGCGTTAAGCTTCAGATCGGCGACGATCTCATCAAGCGTCTTGCTGCCGTAGATACCCGGTTCCCGTTTGCCCAGCAGATTCAGGTTTGGTCCGTTGAGCAGGAGAATTCGGTGATTTTGCGACATATTGAGTACATCCTCGATGATAATGCTGCTATCTATCAGCTATCTTGTGGACTACCAGAAATCTAGCCATTTTCTGCGCAAATCGGTGTGCCCTGGCACACAGATTTCGCAATTATATTGATTTCGTGAAAATTAGCAGCATTTTACTGGTCTAATCTCTACATCTGGCTATTTATTGCACGTTTCGACCTGAGATACTTCGTCGCCGCCACCTTGCTGTTTGCTGGCAGATAAGAAACGACAAAGCCGGCACAGGGCCGGCTTTGTTGAGCAACAAACGAAGCGGGATCAGGCTGCTTCCGACTTCTCGCGGATGAGTTTGTCTACTACCCCCGGATCCGCCAGGGTGGAGATATCCCCCAGGCTGTCGGTCTCGCCGGTGGCGATCTTGCGCAAGATGCGGCGCATGATCTTGCCGGAACGGGTCTTCGGCAGCCCCTCCGCCCAGTGAATGACATCCGGAGTGGCGATGGCGCCAATCTCCTTGCGCACCCACTCCTTCACCTCTTTATGCAGCTCGCGGCTTGGCTCTTCCCCGGCGATCAGGGTGACATAGGCATAGATGCCCTGACCCTTGATCTCGTGAGGAACCCCCACCACCGCGGCTTCAGCGATCTTGGGATGGGCCACCAGCGCCGATTCAATTTCGGCGGTACCCATGCGGTGGCCGGAGACGTTCAGTACATCATCCACCCGACCGGTAATCCAGTAGTAGCCGTCCTCGTCGCGACGGGCACCGTCGCCGGTGAAGTAGCGGCCCGGGAAGGTGGAGAAGTAGGTCTGCTCGAACCGCTCGTGATCGCCGAATACGGTGCGCATCTGACCCGGCCAGGAGTCGGTGATCACCAGATTGCCCTCGGTGGCCCCCTCCAGCGGCTCGCCCATGTTGTCGACCAGCGCCGGTTGCACCCCGAAGAAGGGACGAGTCGCCGAGCCCGGTTTCAGGTCGGTGACGCCGGGCAGCGGCGTAATCAGGATGCCGCCGGTCTCGGTTTGCCACCAGGTATCGACAATGGGGCAGCGCTCATCACCAATGGTGCGGTAGTACCACTCCCAGGCTTCCGGGTTGATGGGTTCACCCACCGAACCCATGATGCGCAGGCTCTGGCGTGACGTGCCGGTGACCGCTTCGTTACCCTTGGCCATCAGGGCGCGGATGGCGGTAGGGGCGGTATAGAGGATGGTGACCTGGTGCTTGTCCACCACCTGACTCATGCGGTTGGTGGCAGGGTAATTGGGCACCCCTTCGAACATGATGGTGGTGGCACCGTTGGCAAGCGGCCCGTATACCAGATAGGAGTGACCAGTGACCCAGCCCACATCGGCGGTACACCAGTAGATATCCTCTTCGTGGTAGTCGAACACATATTTGAAGGTGAGACTGGCATAAACCAGATAGCCGCCGGTAGTGTGCAGCACCCCTTTGGGTTTGCCGGTGGAGCCGGAGGTATAGAGGATAAAGAGCGGATCTTCGGCGTTCATCGCCTCGGGCGGGCAGTCGCTGCTGACGGCGGCGGTCGCTTCATGCCACCAGATGTCGCGGTGGTTGTGCCAGGCGACATTGCCGCCGGTGCGCTTGAGCACGATCACCTTGTTGACCTGGGTATCCGGGTTGGTGAGCGCTTCATCCACATTCTTCTTCAGCGGCACCGGACGGCCACCACGCAGCCCCTCGTCGGCGGTGATCACGATGCGCGAGCCCGAGTCGATGATGCGGCCGGCCAGCGCTTCTGGCGAGAAGCCGCCGAATACGATGCTGTGTACCGCGCCGATGCGGGTACAGGCCAGCATGGCGATGGCGGCTTCGGGCACCATGGGCATATAGAGGCAGACCACGTCGCCGCGGTGAACCCCTTGTGCTTTCAAGACGTTGGCAAACTTGCACACTTCGCTGTGCAACTCGCGGTAGGTGAGTTTGCGATCTTCGGCAGGGTTGTCCCCTTCCCAGATGATGGCGACCTTGTCACCTCGTTCGGCGAGATGGCGATCGAGACAGTTGGCCGAGACGTTGAGCTGGCCATCTTCAAACCATTTGATGGAGACATGGCCCGGATCGTAGGAGGTGTTCTTGACCTTGGTATAGGGTTTCATCCAGTCGAGAATTTTTCCCTGCTCTCCCCAGAAGGTATCGGGATCCTCGACGGAGGCCTGATACATGGCGGCGTAGTCGCCCTTGTCGAGCAGTGCATTGCTGCTGATGTGGGGTTTGACCGGGTAGACCTTGCTCTCGCTCATCACTCACTCCTTTGAATAGATCTTTTAATGGTTTCTTAACAACTTATACCTTTGGTTGCGGGGGGCAATTAGACTTTTGGATAGGCGGCAACAGTTGGTTACAGGACAAAGGGTGACAATTAATTGGTGGTTGAGTAAAAGGGGGCCGTGTCGATTAATTGGAGGTCATGATGTTTTCTCTGTTGCTCTGTGCATCCCTTTGGCAGTTTGATGCGCCAGTGCCCGCTGGCGAACCTCCGAAAGAGTTTGCGATCACCCATCAGGAGGCCTCACCTGCGCTGCGGGATCGGGTGGCTGATCAGCTTGGTCATGCATGGCAGGCCAAAGAGCCCGGAACCAGACTCACCTTCAGCGAGCCAGCTCCCCGTTATGCTGGCGAATCACCGCTGACGCGCATGCTCAATGATCGTGATGATGGTTGGGAATCCCGCTTGCAGATTGAGTGGTAATCCGGTCGGCAGCCAGGAGGCGGATGCCTCCCGGCTGGTGATGATGATTGCCTGCCGCTATGAGACGTAGCGTTGATGCAGGCGATCTCCCATATGTTCTACATGCAGTGGTTTGCTGAACAGATAGCCCTGTCCTTCGCCGCAGTTGAGTGATTGCAAGAAGGCGTGTTGTGCCTTGGTTTCAATCCCTTCGGCGGTGACCTCCATATCCAGGCTGTCGGCCAGATTGATGATGGTGCGGCAGAGCTCCCGACTGTTCTTGTCTTCCGGTAATGCCTGCACAAACGCCCGGTCGATCTTGATGCGATCGATCGGCAGTGTCTTGAGCAGACTCAGTGACGAGAAGCCGGTACCAAAGTCATCGATGGCAATCTGCACGCCGAGATTTTTCAGGCGGGTAAAGAGATCCAGACTCTGTTCGACCCGCTGGATGATGCTCTCTGTCACTTCGATCTCCAGCCGCTCTGGCGGAAATCCGGTCTCGGCCAGGATGGCGGCGACCCGTTCAACATAGCCCGGGGAGCGCATCTCCCGCACCGACACATTGACCGACAAGCGGGGCACCGGCAGTCCGGCGGCCAGCCAGTTTTGTCCCTGCTCGCAGGCGTTGCGCATCACCCATTCCCCAATTTTCTCTATCAGGCCGCACTCCTCTGCCACCGGAATAAAACGGGTCGGCGCTATCATTCCCTCATTGGGATGCTGCCAGCGCAGCAGGGCTTCCAGTCCACTCAGGTGGCCGCTGGCCAGATTGGTCATGGGTTGATAGAAGATGCAGAGCTGTTCGAGCTCCAGGGCCTTGAGCAGGCCCTGCTCAATCTGCATCCGCTCGCGGGCTCGAGCCGCCATGCAGGGGGTGTAGAACTGGAATCCGTTGCGCCCCTGACTTTTCGCCTCGTACATGGCGCTGTCGGCGGCGCTGACCAGGGTTTCCGGACTGTCTGCATGATCCGGATAGATGGCAATACCGATACTTGCCGAGATCGCCACTAGCTCATGGGCCAGCTCAACCGGTTCACGCAACACGGTCAGCAGGGTATTGGCCAGGGTCGCCAGCTCGTCAGGCTCCTCCAGATAGGGGATCAGCACCAGAAACTCGTCTCCCCCGAGGCGGGTCGCCAGATCGTTGTGCTGCAGGCAGCCGCGGATCCGCTCTGCCAGCCGCTTGAGCAGCTCATCGCCGACTCCGTGGCCCAGGCTGTCGTTGATCAGCTTGAAGCCATCCAGATCGATAAAGAGCAGCCCCAACCGTTTGCGATTGAGCTGCGCAGTTTTCAGCTCAAGGGCCAGCCGCTCCTGCAATAGATGACGATTGCCCAGCTCGGTCAGGGGATCGTGATAGGCAAGGTGATTCAGCTCGGCCTCCACCTTGCGAATGGCGCTGATGTCGGAGAGGGCGATCACATAGTGAGTGGTGTTGTTGAAGTTGTCATAGACTGCGCTGATCTGCTGCCAGGAGGAGAAGTAGCTGCCATCCTTGCGCAGACAAACCATCTCGCCATGCCAGGCGTTGTTGCCGGGGCGCAGGTGATACCAGGGATAGTCGAGGTCGGTGTAGCGCCTGGGATGCATGATGATATCCGGGGTACGGCCTATCACCTCTTCGGCATTGTATTGGGTCAGCATGGTGAAGGCCGGGTTGACCGACAGAATATGGTGCTCGCTGTCGAGGATGATGATCCCCTCGGCCGTGGTATCGAATACCACGTTGGCCTGATGGAGCCGCTCCTCCTGACGGCGGCGGGCGGTGGCATTGTGAATGACCCCCATGACCCGGTGGCCGACCGACTCGGTGGCGGGGACATGGTCGGCATGAATATCGACCCAGTGGCGCTCGTTGAGAGCGGTGAGGTAGCTCAGGGTGAGATGGATGGGGTCATGACTTTGCAGGGCGGCCTTGAGCTGGCTGCCGGATTCCGGTTCAAAACAGTCGACGAACGCTTGCAGCCCGCCGTGGAACTGGTTGGCCTCGATGCCCAGCAGCGGCTCAATCTGGCCGTCGAACAGCAATCTGTCATCCGCCACGTGCCACTCCCACACCCCGATTTGGGCCGCTCGCATTGCCAGCTGCAGCCGTTGTTCGGTTTCGTACTGCTCGGTGATGTCCCGCACGATGGCGAGGATGCCGTTCAGCTCTCCCTTCTCATCACGCATCGGGCTGTAGGTGGCCTGAAAGCGGCGTGAGCTGTTGTCGTACGCCGCGGTTTGGCCCGTGATGGCGATATCCACGTAGGGCATGCCGCTGCGCATGATCTGCTGAAACATGGGCTCCAGGGTCGGGGCCAGCTTGGGAACCACCTCTCTGAGGTGCTTGCCCTGATGCTCCTCGATGCTTTTGCCATTGATGTCGGCCAGCACCTGATTGACTTTACGGTAGCGAAATTCGCAGTCAAAGACGCCGATGCCCAGAGGGGCATTATCCATCAGCTGTTCCAGGACGGTGTGATCTGACAGCTGGGTCAACATTGCCTCGGTGTCGGCGTTGAAAAGCTTCCCATCCATGATGACCTCGGCATTGATTGTTTTATCACTTGCATCAGTTGTCAGTATGGCACGAACTGTTTGGCCGGGAGTCAAGCGGAGTTATCTGGTTGTTTTGACGGCAAGAATAGGCAGAAAAACCTGATAAAAAGGATGGAGAAAGGGGGCGAGTGGTTATCCCTTCTGGCGACCAAACGCCTGAATGCCGCGCACCAGTACCAGCCAGCCGAGCAGATGGAACGGGAGGGCAAGCAGATAGAGCAGCAGGAAGTGCGACTCGCAGCCACTGCTGTTGATGAAGTCGATCCAGGCGGCCAGCAGCGCCAGCATGCCGGCGATCTGGAAGCGGCGGCGCAACACCACCTCGACGCCGAGATTGGCAAGGTAGAGGGTGAGCAGGATGCCGGCAAATCCGGTGAGCTGGGCGGTGCCGTAGAGCTCGCGATCCGGGTTGAACAGCAGCGCAATCAGGGGAGCAATGCCCTGATCCAGCGGGATCAGGGCCAGCAGCCAGCATACAATCAGAAGCAGGGCTGTCTTCATCGCGGCCTCAGTCGGCAGACGGTGCCGGTTTGACCAGAGAGAGGTAGTTGGCATCCATCTTGAGGAATACCCCCAGCAGACGGGCACTGGCACCGTAGAAGCCAAACCGGTCGGCGGCGCGACAGGCCGTCTCGAACTTGTCGAACCAGCCCAGCAGGTGGCCGTGCAGCAGCGCTTCCTGCTCGTCGAGCCAGCGTTCCCGCTCGGCTGCGCTCTTGGCTTCCGCCGCACGGATGATGAGATTGCCCATCAGATCCAGCTCGATGGCCAGATGGTCGGCAGGCTCTTTGTATTTATCGCTGACATTGATACCGAGGCGATCGAGGCGGGCCTGCATCTCGGCCATCGGGGCCTGCATCAGCAGCTTGGCCTCGCCACGGTAGAGCGATTCGTAGGGCAGGGCGCCCTGTTTGGGATCCACCAGAAACAGCCCGGCGAAGTCGGCAGCGAGTTCGAGTTGGCGATCCGGGCGCACCAGCAGGCGGGCGATGGCATCGTTGAGCTCGGCCACGGCTTCGCGCATCGGATCCAGGGTGGAGAGGCTTTTCAGGAAGCTTCGCACATCATAGGTGTCATATTCGGCGATCTGCTCATCACTGAGTTCGGCGGCGAACAGGGTGGAGAACCACCAGTAGAGTTCGGCCCGGCGTTCGCTGGTAGCCATAAATTCCTGCATTTTTCCTCCGTGGATGGCAATCGGGAGCCTTGATGGCTCCCGATTCTAACGACTTTAAAAATAAAGGAAACTCAAGGGGGTGCTTTCGTCCCCCCGAGGTCAGAGTGCCGGGAACATGGGGTCGATGCCCTTGGCCGATTCCGGCGCGCCGAAGGCAGTGACGGCGGGTGCCTGTCCGCGGAACTTCTCGATCTCCACCAGCGCGGTATGGGCCGTGGTGGCCTGCGCCAGGCTGGAGGAGCCGATGTCGGCGGTCAGCACGTTGGGATCGCCGTAGGTACAGAGAGTCCCCACCTTGCCACCCTCTTGCGGGCCATACCAGGCTCCTTCCTGAATGCGCACCACCCCAGGGGCGTAGTCATCGCTCACCACCAGCCCGGCCAATACCTGACCGCGGCCGTTGAACACCCGCACCAGATCGCCGTCCTTGAGGCCGCGGGATTTGGCATCCTGCGGATTCATATAGACAGGTTCGCGACCCTGCACCGTGTAGGTGGCGCGGTAGTTGTCGGAGGAGCAGAGCTGGCTGTGCAGCCGCTTGTCCGGGTGGCAGGATTGCAAGTGCAGCGGGTACTGTTTGCTGCCCGGCCCGCCGTGAGAGCGCTCGTAGGGTTCGATCCAGACCGGGTGGCCCGGGCAATCCCCATAGCCGTAGTCGGCGATGGTCTTGGAGTAGATCTCGATAAGGCCGGACGGGGTGCCCAGTGGCTCCAGATCCGGCTCCTGACGGAACGACTCGTGGCGCACCCAGGGTTGGCCCGCCGGGAAGGTGACGAAGCCTTCGCCGTGCCAGAACTGGCTGAAACGGGGCAGGCGAATGCCGATGCCGCGCCCCTGCAGGCGGGCGTCGTCGTAGATGCTCTGGATCCACTCCAGCTTGCTCTTGCCACCGGTGAATTCGGCCTCGCGACCGAAGCGACGGCAGAGATCGGCGAAGATGTCGTAGTCATCCCGCGCCTCGAACAGCGGCTCCACTACCTTGTACATGGCCAGAATGCCCGCGTTGGAGTGGGAGCCCCACTGCTCGATGTCATCCCGCTCATAGGTGGTGGTGGCGGGCAGCACGATATCGGCGAAGCGGCAGCTGGCGGTCCACTGGTGATCGATGCTGACCACGGTTTCCAGCTTGCGCCAGGCGGCGACCATCTTGTTGCGATCCTGCTGGTGGTGGAACGGGTTGTTGCCGCAGAACACCGCCATCTTCATGTGGGGGTAGGTGATGGTCTGGCCGTTGAAGGCGATCTGCTTCCCCGGATTGAGGATGCAGTCGACGAAACGGGCCACCGGAATGTACTTGGAGTAGCCCTTCCAGTCGCCGTCACGGAGCGGCTTGACCCCGGGAATGACCGAGCTGAAACCTGACATGATGGGGCCACTGGAGGTGATGGTGCCCGCTCCGTTGTAGTGCCAGCCAAAGCCGTAACCGCCCCCCGGCAGGCCGATCTGGCCAATCATCGAGGCCAGTACCACCAGCATCCAGGCGTACTGTTCGCCGTGGTGCATGCGCTGCACACACCAGCCGCCGATAAGCTGGGTGCGGCCGCTGCTCATGGCGCGGGCCAGCTCGCGGATAGTCTCGGCAGGGACGCCACAGATGGCGGCGGCCCACTCGGCATCCTTCACCTGACCATCGCTGGTGCCCAGCAGGTAGGGCAGGAACTTGTCAAAGCCGGTGGTGTAGTTCTTCAGGAACGCCTCGTCGTGGCGCTTCTCGCTGTAGAGGGTGTGGGCGATGCCCAGCATCAGCGGTACGTCGGTTTGCGGATTCAGGGTCACCTGATCGCAATTGAGGTACTTCTGGGTCTTGGATTTGACCGGGTCGACACTGATCACCCGGATCTCGCCTTTGGCCACCTTCTCTTTCAGCTGTGCCCAGTAGTCGTAGACGCTGTGATCCGGCACCAGCCAGCCCACCTGCAGGTTCTTGATGGGATCTGAGCCCCAGATAACGATGGTTTTGCTGTGCTCCAGCACCAGCGGCCAGGAAGTCTGCTGTTCATACACCTCCATGGCGCCCGCCACGTGGGGCAGGATCACCTGGGCGGCACCGGTGGAGTAGTCACCGGCCTTGGCCAGATAGGTGCCGTGCAGGTTCATGGCGCGTCCCAGCATGGCGCCAGCGGAGTGCAACTTGCCCACCGACTGCCAGCCGGAGTGGCCGGCATAGAGGGCGCTCGGGCCATAGGTCTCCTGCACCCGCTCCAGCTCGTGATAGAAGAAGTCCAGCGCTTGTGACCAGGTGACCCGCACGAAGCGGTTCTGGCCGCGTTCGCTGGTGTCGGACTGGTGCCCCTTGCGCAGCCAGTCCAGTCGCACCATGGGGTAGCGGATGCGGGAGGGGTTGTAGACCACCTCACTCAAGGCCTTGAGCATGTCGGTGGGGTGCTTGTCATGCTCGAACGGCAGGGTCTCGACCCAGCGTCCATCGACCACCCGGGCCCGGAAGGCGCCCCAGTGGGAGCCGGACTGCACCAGTTTTTCGCCGGACTCGGCGGCCATCACGGCGCGACCGAGCAGGGAGGGGCCGATCAGGGCAGAGGCACCGCTGGCCAGCAAGCCACCCAGAAAACCACGACGGGAAATATTGATCATCTTGTTATTCCTCTTTCGAATCCGGACTTAGTGGCTGCCCTGACCACCGGTATCGGCGGCATGGTTTTGCAGGTATTTGAGCAGGGTGCGCTCCTCTTCCTTGCTCAGACGGTAATAGGCAGACATCGCCTTGAGCCCCGAGATCCAGCCGTTGGCAGTGAAGTGAGCGGGATCCGGCGCGCCGTGGCAGGAGTTGCAGGTGGATTTGTACATCTCGCCGGCGTAATCCCAGATTGGCTTGAGCGAGGACTCAAAGCCCTTGCCATCGACCCAGGCCTGCACCTGAACCTGCTCCCATTTGATATGGGTGGCGCTGTCGGTCTCCTGTTTGAGCACTTTCTCGCTCGCTTTCAGTTCGTCACGGATGGTGGCGACGAAGACCCGCTTGCCCATGTATTCGCTCAGCACCCGGCCCTTGCCGTCGCTCTCGCGCCACCCTTCGATGGTCACCTTGAGGCGATCGCCGCTGCGGTCTACGACGTCGATGCGGGAGGCGGGCAGCAGTTTGCCGACCGGCTCGCTGCTCTGTTCGCTGGCATAGAGATCTTTTTCACCCAGGTTGTAGAGGGTCTCGGCGGCTGGCGCCTCTTGTGCGTCGTTGACCAGGGTGGCGTAAGTGGCCCGGAAGCCGCCCGCCATGTTGGGGAGTTCGTGGGCGATGCCCTTGTGGCACTCGATGCAGTTCATGTTCTTCGCCGCCGCATCTTTCATCGCCAGCGCTGCCGCCGGGGACTGCTTGGCGTGATCCATGTTGTCGTAGCTGTGGCAGGACTTGCAGGTCTTGGAGTTCTGGCTGCTCATCCGCGCCCACACCTTCTCGGCCAGATGCAGGCGCCGGTCCTCGAACTTCTCCTGAGTGTCGATGCTGTGGCCTATGTACTCCTGATAGAGGTCGTTGGCCGCCTCCATCTTGCGGGCCACCTTGCCGACGAAATCCTTCGGCTGGTGACAGTCGGTACAGACCGCCTGTACTCCTGAGGCATTCTTGAAGTGGATGGACTCCTTGTACTCCGGATAGACGGTGTCTTTCATGGAGTGGCAGGAGATACAGAATTCGAGGCTGCTGGTTTTCTCAAAGCCATAGTGCAGGCCGACGGTGCCCGCGAGGGTGACGCCGACGCCCACCAGAAGCAGCGCCAGTACCGACCAGCGACGGCTGGGGGTGCGCAGGAAGTGCCACAGTTTTTTCATCATGCTCTCTCACATCACTTTTTTGATGGGAGCCATGATAGGGAGGCGTTGTGAACAGGGCTGCCGCCACAAATTAATGAAATAGGGGTATTTATGACAAAATGTGAATAGAATAATCCTCCCTTGTCGACCATCGTGAACCCTGCCCATGAGCTACCACATTCTGGTTGTTGAAGATGATGCGGTTACCCGCGAGAAGCTGACCGGCTATTTCGAGCGGGAGGGCTATCGGGTGACTGCGGTCGAAAACGGCCAGGAGATGCGCGCCGTGCTGGCGGAGCAGACGGTCGATCTGGTGATGCTGGATATCAACCTGCCGGGGGAAGATGGTCTGCTGCTGACCCGTGAACTGCGGGCGCGCAGCACGGTGGGGATCATTCTGGTCACCGGCCGCAGCGATGCGGTGGACAAGATTGTCGGCCTCGAGATGGGGGCCGACGACTATGTCACCAAGCCGTTCGAGCTACGGGAGTTGCTGGTGCGGGTCAAGAATCTGCTGTGGCGGATCTCGCTGGCGGTCGCCGCGCCGAGCGAGCCTGCGGTCGCTGACGATGCGGTGCGCTTTGGCCCCTGGCGTTTTGATATTCCCCGCCGCCAGCTCAGCAAGGACGGAGTGCCGGTGCGTCTGACCAAGGCCGAATATGAAGTGCTGGTGGCCTTTGTCGCCCATGCCGGGCGGGTGCTCAGTCGGGAGCGGATCCTGACCCTTATCAGCCATCGTGGCGATGGCCCGAGCGATCGCACCATAGACGTGTTGATCCGGCGGCTACGGGGCAAGATGGAAGCGGATCCGCGGGATCCCCAGCTGTTTGTCACCGTCCATGGTGAAGGCTATCTGTTTGCCGGCGAGATAGCCTCCTGACCCCGTTGCGGTGGCCTTGACCTGTTTGACCGGGTATCAGACTGGCGGGCGGGTATCAAATTGCGGGCAGTCATCGCCAATCTGGTGCCAAGGGGCTTTGGAGCCGACAAAGATGTGAAACGCGGGCCGCTGGCTCGGCACATCGTCCAGTACCCCCAACCGCAGGTTGATCTTGCCGCTGCTGCTCTTCTGGCTGAACAGGCTGGAGCCGCAGTGACGACAGAAGGCCAGGGTAGTCTCTGCCGATTTCCGGTAGCGGCCGATGGCCTCTTCCCCCTTCACTATGGTGACCTTGTTGCCATCCAGTCCGCCGACCGAGGCGTAATCTCCCCCTGAAAACTTGCGGCATTCGCTGCAGTGGCAGTTCCCCATATAGTCGAACTGATCCGGCAGGGTCAGGGCGACGGCGCCGCACAGGCAGTTGGCATGTAACTCTTTCATCTCTTCTCCTTGAGTATGTTAATCGGATTTGGAACGGCTATTCGACCCGATAGACGGGACGAAAAGCGCCATCCGAGAGGGAATCGGCGGGGTCGGCCAGCGGTGCAGACAGCGTCAGAATGGGTGGCCCCATCACCCGCGGGCACTGCTCGGCACTGGCATCAGGGTGTTGCAGCAGGCAGACCGCCTGAGCCACCGCAAGGCGCCCCTGCAGCCGCATCTGATCGCTGTTGGCGGCCAGGATCTTGCCCCGGCGCAGGCCCCGCTGTACCCCGTGGCTGAAGTAGGTGCTCAGCACCTGGGGCCTGTCGAGATGGCGCTGCGCCAGCTCGTTGACTGCCACTTCGGCGGCGATGGCGCCCCCCACCAGATAGTCGAGGTCGGGATAGCGGGCCAGCGTCTGCTGCACCAGCGTGCGCTGGATTTCCCGGCTGTTGTCGCCGCGTTCGGTGGTGACCAGCTTGATGGCGCTCCCCTTGATGGCGTCGGCAAAGCCAGGTTCGACAAAGTTGTTGCCGCCGCTTGCCTGCGGGCCGGGGAAGAGGGCGAGCGAGGCCGGCTTGCTGCCGGCGGGGTGGCGCTGCGCCAGCCAGTGGCCAATCTGCCAGCCCATCTGGTACCAGGAGACCCCCACCTTGGCCTGCACCAGACCGCTGGGCAGATCGTTGACCAGACCAAAGACCGGCAGCGGCGTGGCCTCGATTGCCTCGCGCAAGCCCTGATAGCTCACCGCGCCGAGCAAGATGGCGTCGCTCCCTTCCTGCACGCAGCGCAGCAACTGCTGGCGCTGCTCGGCGAGGGCACCGTAACCCCCTGCTTCGTGGATCTGCAACTTGACTCCCAGCCGCTTCGCTTCGTCTACCATGCCCTGATTGACCGAAAGCCAGTAGGCGTCGCGCAGATGGGGGTAGAGGGCACAGAAGGTCAGCGATTTGGTTGCGGCGGCGGGTTCCGGCCACTGCTGGCGCACCGGCTGGCCACTGAATTCGCCGCCGGGCCAGATATCGACCGCAAAGGCGAGGGCGGCGCGGGGAAGCATTAGCAACCAGATCAGCAACAACGGGGAGAGATAGACGCTTCGCATGGTCAGGGGTTTTGTTAAAGTGTTGGGCCATATTATCCGGTCAAAGCCGACCACAACCAAGGGACTTCCCGTGAGAATCTTTTCCGGCCTGGGTGGCAAGTTGCTGCTGGCCTTCTCCCTGATGGCGTTGTTGACCCTGAGTGCCTCCCTGCTGGGCTGGGTGGGGCTTAGCCATCTGCGCCAGCTGGAGCAAGGGGTGCAGCAGACGCTGGCCGATCAGGAGCTGGCCCGCACGCTCTCTCGCCTCAGCGGCGAGATCCAGAGCGCGTCACGGCTGCTGGCCACCGCGACCAGCGAGCAGGAGCGGGAGCATCAGGGACGCTTGCTCACTCTGCAGGGGCAACAGCTGCAGCAGGTGCTGGCGCAACTCGACCGTGGGCAGAGTTCAACAAGCCTCGATCAGCTCAGCCAGAGCATTATCGGTAATCTGGGTCAACAGGGGTGGCTGGTGGGGGAGCGGTTGACCCTGATGGCGCAGGGGGAGGCGCAGCGGGCCCGTCTGGTGGCGGCGGCCGGACAGATTGCCGAGCTGGCGCGCAGTCAGATGGAGAACGCCGAAACTGTGATGGTGGCGGGATTGGGTGCCCTCTACCAACAGCAAGGTACGCAGGCGACCTGGACGCTGGACCGCCTGCTGGAGCAGGATCTCGACTGGCTGGAGCAGATGACCGAGCTGCGTCATCGCACCCTGATGCAGCAGCAGCGCATCGAGGAGATGTGGCGCAGCGAACGGCAGGAACAGTTGCAAACGCTATTGCAAGAGGGGCAGCGGGAGCTGGCTATCTTGCAACTGCGGGCCGGGGCGGTGACCGATCCGGCCCGCCGGCAGGCGGTGGAGCAGGCGCTGACCGTGCTGGCGCAGAGCGACAAGCTGGTACAACTGCGCAGCGACTGGCTCGGCAAGGGGGAGGCGCTGCGGGTGCTGGCCAATGCCAATGAGGCCCTGATGAGCAGTCTCAACCAGCAGGTCGGAGAGCTGGTCAGCCGTGCCCGCGATTCGCTGGGGCAGAGCCAGCAGGCGCTAAGCCAGCGTCTCAGGCTGCTGGAGCAGGCGTTGATGGGCATTGGCCTGCTCACGCTGGTACTGCTGATGCTGTTGATGTGGCGCATGGTCTACGGCCGGATCGTCTGGCCGCTGCAACGGGCGGTGGCGGGGATGAGCCGGTTGGCGCGCGGGGATCTGGCCCCCCTTGAGCCGATCGCCAGTACCGGGCGCGATGAGCTGGCGGAGTTGGGGCGGGCCCTGCAGGTGTTTCGTGACAATGCGGTTGAGCTGGGCCGTTATCAGCGCGAGCTTGAGTCGCGGGTCGAGGAGCGCACCGGCCAGCTCAGCCACGCCAACGAGCGGCTCAATGAGGAGGTGGCGAAGCAGCGGCAGGCCCGTGCCGAGGCCGAACAGGCCAACCGCGCCAAGTCGGTGTTTCTCGCCACCATGAGCCACGAGATCCGCACCCCCATGAACGGCATTCTGGGGGGGCTGACACTGCTGGAAGATACCCATCTCAGCGATACCCAGCAGCGCTATCTGGCCGCCATCGAGCACAGCGGCGAATCCCTGCTGGAGATCCTCAACGACATTCTCGACTACTCCAAGATCGAGGCGGGCC
Organism: Aeromonas sp. s12; assembly: GCF_040907925.1. Lineage (NCBI taxonomy): Bacteria > Pseudomonadati > Pseudomonadota > Gammaproteobacteria > Aeromonadales > Aeromonadaceae > Aeromonas > Aeromonas sp. s12. Next base: position 175,409 of record NZ_JBFOCT010000011.1, read on the forward strand.
ATGTGGAGGCGCGCCGCGAGCCCTTCCCCCTGTTCCAGCTGGTGGATGAGCTCAGCGCGTTGTTTCGGCCAAAGGCGGCTGCCAAGGGGGTCACCCTGGCGCTGAAATATGCGCCCGGGCTGGCGCCTGTGGTCGAGGGGGATCTGGGCAAGCTGCGGCAGGTGCTCGGCAATTTGCTCGGCAATGCGGTCAAGTTTACCGCCCGTGGCCAGATTACCCTGACGGTGGCGCCCCTTGTCTGTCACGGCCCTTGCGCCGAGCCCTGCATCCGCTTCGTGGTGCGCGATACCGGCCCCGGCATTCCGGCCGATGAGCAGGAGGCGGTGTTCGAGGCGTTTCGCCAGCGCAAGCGTGATATAGGCCATCAGGGCGGCACTGGGCTGGGACTGGCGATCAGCCGCAAGCTGGTGACTGCCATGGGGGGCGAGCTTATCCTTGCCAGCGAACCGGGCAAGGGGTGTGAATTCAGCTTCAGTTTGCCGTTGCAGCGTTCGAGCGCCCAGTTGCCTGCCGAGGCGCAACCGCTGCACCTTGGCCAGTCCCGTGACATCCTGCTGGTGGAGGATAACGAGATCAACCGGTTGGTGGCGCACGGCATGCTGACCCGCCTCGGCCATCGCGTCACCCTGGCGGAGGATGGTCGCAGTGCGCTGGCGCTGGTGACCGAGCGCCCCTTCGAGCTGGCGCTACTCGATATCAATCTGCCCGATATGGACGGCATGAGCCTTCGTGAGGATGTGGCCGCCATCAGCGAGGAGATGCATGAGCGGTCGCTGCCCGCCATCGCCATCTCGGCCCAGATGTATCCGGAGGATATCCGCCACTGCCTTGCCGCCGGCTTTGTCGATTTTGTCGGCAAGCCGGTGCGGCTGGCGGTGCTGGCGAACGCTATCGATCAGCTGTTTCGGCAAGAAGGAGCCGCTATTGAGCCGCAGGTGCAATTATCTGCAGCCGCGTCCTCAACTAACCAGCCCGAGTTGGCCAATCCGGTGCTGGATGCCGATCTGCCCCTGCTCGGCATGGCGCGGATCCGCCAGCTGGTCGCGCTGTTTGAGTCGCAAGGGCGGGTGTTGGTGGATAAGTTGGCTCAGGGTGAGGGGAGTGAGCAACGTCAGCTGGCGCACAAGCTCAAGGGGAGTGCGCTGGCGCTGGGGTTGACCGAATTTGCCAGCCACTGTGCGGCTCTTGAGGCGGGATGCGGTGAGCCTGCGGCAATCGGGGCGCAATTTGACGCGGCGGTGAGCGGGTTGCAGCAGTGGCTGGTGGCCAACAGGGATTCGCCGTTCTGATCCCTGCTGGCGATGTACGGCGTTTAGGGAGGGTGGCCAGCCCCTGCGCCGTTATTCTATTTCGCGAAACAGCACCTGCTTGCACTTGGCACAGACCCATTCCCGGCGAAAATCGGTCAGGTGCACCATGCCCACCTCCAGCAACTCGTGGTGGCCGCAGTGATAACAGAAGATGATGTCGCCATCGACTGATTCAGGGTGGGCCGCCAGATAGTCGGCTTTGGTGGGGAGTTGATCCCACGAGGTGGTGGGGACATGTTTGCGTTGGCTGGTGTAGTAGACCCAGTAGAACAGAAAAAAGACAGCCAGGATCACGAATGTCAGCAGATGGTCCATCTTGAACTCCTCCGGTTAGGTGCAGCCCCTCGGATGCATGGCTGCAATCAGCTCCATCATCATTAAATTTGTTTCGAATGAATATGTTACAGGATGGATAAAGAGGGCGTTGTGATCCCCTTCGGGTTTTGCCCGCCCGCCGCGGGAGGAAAAATGTGCCGTTTGGCTGAGCGGCCAGGGTATTGAACGGGGAGGAAATCTTGCTTTTTATAACATAAATTCAACATTTTTTTAGGTGGTTGGACTGTCTCTTTGATCCAGCTCACGTTACAATGCCCGCGCCCACTTCACCTAACGCGCAAACGATTTTCAGGAGAGAAACGGATGTTGAAACGTGACATGACCATCGCCAATTATGATCCGCAATTGTGGCAGGCCATCACAGACGAAACCCGTCGTCAGGAAGAGCATATCGAGCTGATTGCGTCTGAGAACTACACCAGCCCCCGTGTCATGGAAGCCCAGGGCTCCCAGCTGACCAACAAGTACGCTGAAGGTTACCCCTCCAAGCGTTACTACGGTGGTTGCGAGTATGTGGATGTGGTCGAAACCCTGGCCATCGAGCGCGCCAAAGAGCTGTTCGGTGCCACCTACGCCAACGTGCAGCCGCACTCCGGCTCTCAGGCCAACAGCGCCGTTTACATGGCTCTGCTGCAGCCGGGTGACACCGTACTGGGCATGAACCTGGCCCACGGCGGTCACCTGACCCACGGCTCTCCGGTCAACTTCTCCGGCAAGCTCTACAACATCGTGCCTTACGGTATCGATGAGTCCGGCAAGATCGACTACGACGACATGGAACGTCAGGCTGTCGAGCACAAGCCGAAGATGATGATCGGTGGCTTCTCCGCCTACTCCGGCATCGTTGACTGGGCCCGCATGCGCGAAATCGCCGACAAGGTCGGTGCCTACCTGTTCGTCGACATGGCCCACGTGGCGGGTCTGATTGCCGCTGGCGTCTACCCGAACCCGGTTCCCCACGCTCACGTGGTTACCTCCACCACTCACAAGACCCTGGCCGGTCCGCGCGGTGGTCTTATTCTCTCCGCTGCTGACGACGAGGAGCTCTACAAGAAGCTCAACTCCGCCGTCTTCCCGGGTGGTCAGGGTGGCCCGCTGATGCATGTCATTGCCGGTAAAGCCGTTGCCTTCAAAGAGGCGCTGGAGCCGGAGTTCAAGACCTATCAGGCTCAGGTCGTGAAAAACGCCAAGGCGATGGCCGCTACCTTCATCGAGCGCGGTTACAAGATCGTCTCCGGCGGTACCGACAACCATCTGATGCTGGTTGACCTGATCGGCCGCGAGCTGACCGGTAAGGATGCTGACGCTGCGCTGGGCAAAGCCAACATCACCGTCAACAAGAACTCCGTGCCCAACGACCCGCGCTCCCCGTTCGTCACCTCCGGTGTGCGGATCGGTACCCCGGCCATCACCCGCCGCGGTTTCAAGGAAGCCGAGTCCATCGAGCTGACCCACTGGATCTGCGACGTACTGGACAACCACGACAACGATGCCGTACTGGCCACCGTGCGCGAGAAGGTGCTGGATATCTGCCGCCGCTTCCCGGTTTATGGCTGATAAGTCAGACCATCCGGTTTGAGACCAATGCCACCTGCGGGTGGCATTGTTTTTTCTGGCTTTTACCGGTTTTGGATGGCCGTGCTACACTGGCCGACCTAGATCCTGGCCCGCCGGGCCGGTCCCTGTTCCATTAACGCCGGAGGTCCGATGCATTGCCCATTCTGTAGTGCGGTTGATACCAAGGTGATCGATTCCCGTCTGGTGGCAGAAGGCCATCAGGTGCGCCGCCGTCGTGAGTGTCTGCTCTGTCACGAGCGTTTTACCACCTTCGAGATGGCCGAGCTGGTGATGCCCCGCGTCATCAAGTCCAACGGTTCCCGCGAGCCGTTCAATGAAGACAAGCTGCGTGCCGGCATCCTGCGGGCGCTGGAGAAGCGCCCGGTGAGCATGGAGGCCATCGAAAAGGCGGTCAACCATATCAAATCCCGCCTGCGTGCCACCGGCGAGCGCGAAGTCGCCTCCGAGCTGGTGGGCAATCTGGTGATGGATGAGCTCAAGAGTCTGGACAAGGTGGCCTATATCCGCTTTGCCTCCGTCTATCGCAGCTTCGAAGATATTCGCGAGTTCGGCGAAGAGATTGCCAAGCTGGAGAAGTAAACCGCCATTCTCACCCATGTTGCCGCGTCCGATTACGCTGCGCTAATCGAACCTACGATACTGCGTAAAGTCGAGATGTGTTGTCAAAGGAGCCCGAATGTTTAGTCAAGATGATTACCAATGGATGAGTCGGGCCCTCGAACTGGCCCGCCGCGGCCGCTACACCACGGCCCCCAACCCCTGCGTCGGCGCCGTGCTGGTCAAAGATGGCGTGGTGGTTGGCGAAGGGTGGCATCAGAAGGCGGGCGAGCCCCATGCCGAGGTTTACGCCCTGCGCGCCGCCGGTGACAACGCCCGTGGCGCTACCGCCTATGTAACCCTCGAACCCTGCTCCCATCACGGTCGTACTCCCCCCTGCGCCGAAGCGCTGATCAACGCTGGCGTGGCCCGGGTGGTGGCGGCCATGGTTGACCCCAATCCCCAGGTGGGTGGGCGTGGCCTGCGGATGCTCTCCGAAGCGGGCATCAAAACCGATTTCGGCCTGCTGGCGAGTGAAGCCGAGGCGCTCAACCCGGGCTTTTTCAAGCGGATGCGTACCGCCTTCCCGCGAGTGACCGTCAAGCTGGGGGGCAGCCTCGATGGCCGCACCGCCATGGCGAGCGGCGAGAGCCAGTGGATCACCTCCCCGGATGCGCGCCGCGATGTGCAACGACTGCGGGCCAGTCACGATGCGGTGCTCTCCAGCGCTGAAACCGTGCTGGCCGACGGTGCCTCCCTGACTGTGCGCTGGGACGAGCTGCCCCCCTCGGTCAAGGCGAGTTATCCCAAGGAGACCCTGCGCCAGCCGCTGCGGGTCATCGTCGATTCGCAAAACCGGCTCACCCCGGATCTGCCGCTGTTCCAGAGCGAGAGCCCGGTGCTGCTGGCTCGGCACAAGGCGTCCGGCGAGTGGCCCGAGTGGGTGCAGCAGTTGGAGCTGCCGCTGCTGGATGGCAAGCTGGATCTGGTCAGCCTCTTCATGCTGCTGGCCAAGCAGAACGTCAACTCGGTACTCATCGAGGCGGGGCCACGGCTGTGCGGCGCCCTGCTGGAGAAGGGGCTGGTGGATGAGCTGGTGCTCTATCAGGCGCCCAAATTGATGGGTGACGAGGGGCGCGGCCTGTTCCATCTGCCGGGCCTGACCCGGCTGTTCCAGGCCCCCAAGCTCGCCATCAAGGATGTGCGCATGGTGGGGCCGGATATTCGCATTACCGCCAAAATAGCCTGATTTATCAATGTTCAAGGGGGCATAATCAGCCCCCATCATCAGCAAGGTGATCTGCATGTTTACCGGAATTATCGAAGCGGTGGGAACCCTAGCCGAGCTGCGCCGTCAGGGCGATGACATGGCCCTCACCGTGCACGCACCAGGTCTGGATTTTAGCGACGTCAAACTGGGCGACTCCATCGCCACCAACGGCGTCTGCCTCACCGTGGTGGCGCTGGGCGACAAGAGTTATACCGCCGACGTGTCGCTGGAAACCCTCTCCCGTACCGGTTTTGCCGCCGCCAGGGTGGGCGATCGGGTCAACCTCGAGAAGGCGCTGATGCCCACCTCCCGCCTCGGCGGCCATCTGGTCTCCGGCCATGTGGACGGGGTAGGGGAAGTGAAAAGCGTCTCCAGCAGCGGCCGCGCCATCGAGTACTGGATCAAGGTGCCGGGGGAACTCTCCCGCTATATCGCCGAGAAGGGCTCCATTGCGGTAGATGGCATCAGCCTCACCGTGAACGCGGTGCAGGGGGACCTTTTCCGTCTGACCATTGTGCCCCACACAGCCCAGGAGACCACCATCGCCAGCTGGAAGCCGGGCCACAAGGTCAACCTCGAGGTGGATCAGATCGCCCGCTATCTGGAGCGGCTGATGATGGGGAAAAGTCAGGAGAGCAGCGCCTCGACCCTGACCATGGAGACGCTGGCCAAGGCCGGTTTTCTCTGACGGTGTGCGCTGAGTCTGGCCACCAAAACGATTTTCTGTGATCCCGCTCTGATTGAAATGGAGCCGCTAGCCCCAATCTAGAGCAACATACACTCGCATTTGCGTTGAGCCTGCGGGCTCAACCCCCAAGCACACTGATGGAGTAGCCCATGGCGCTGAGCACAACCCAGGAAATCATTGCCGACATCAAGGCTGGCAAGATGGTGATCCTGATGGATGACGAAGACAGGGAGAACGAAGGGGACCTCATCATGGCCGCCTCCTGCGTCCGTCCGGAGGATATCAACTTCATGGCCCGCTACGGCCGTGGCCTTATCTGCCTGACCCTGACCCGGGATCGCTGCAAGCAATTGGCGCTGCCGCTGATGGTGGATCGCAACAATGCCCAGTTCTCCACTGCCTTTACCGTCTCCATCGAGGCGGCAGAAGGGGTGACCACAGGTATCTCCGCCGCCGATCGTGCGGTGACCGTGCAGGCGGCTGTCGCGCCCAATGCCAAGGCGGCCGATCTGGTGCAGCCGGGTCACATCTTCCCGCTGATGGCGCAGGATGGCGGTGTACTGACTCGCGCCGGTCACACCGAAGCCGGTTGCGATCTGGCTCGTCTGGCCGGTTTCGAGCCTGCCGCTGTCATCGTCGAGATCCTTAACGAAGATGGCACCATGGCGCGCCGCCCTGACCTGGAGATTTTCGCCGAGCAGCACGGCATCAAGCTCGGCACCATTGCCGACCTTATCGAGTACCGCAACCAGCACGAGACCACGGTCGAGAAGGTGGCCGAGTGCAAGTTGCCCACCGAGTTTGGCGAGTTCGACCTCATCACCTTCCGCGACACCATCGACAATCAGGTTCACTTCGCCCTGAAAAAGGGTGAGGTACAGGCCGATCAGCCGACCCTGGTGCGCGTCCATCTGCACGATGTGCTAAGCGATCTGCTGTTGACCGACCGCCATGCTGCCCGCAGCTGGCCGCTGCCCAAATCCATGGCCCGCATCGCTGACGAGGGCGGCGTGCTGGTGATTTTGGGGGCGGAATCCCATGGCGCCGAGCTGCTGGCCCGGGTCAAGGGTTTTGAAGCCGCCGACAAGGGGCTAGCACCGGAAGGGGCCAAGTGGCAGGGCACCTCACGCCGGGTTGGCGTGGGCTCCCAGATCCTCAAGGCGCTCGGCGTGAGCAAGATGCGCCTCCTGAGCTCGCCGAAGAAGTACCATGCCCTCGGTGGTTTCGGTCTGGAAGTGGTTGAGTACATCGGCGAGTAAGCGCGCCGGACTGGTTAAATCGCGATCATGGCCGTCTATTGCGGCCATGGTTTTTGTCGTGGGTCTGTTGTGCTAGAATGTGCGCACTTTTGACTCCGGCCCTTTTGATTGCACAGATACAGGATTTCCAATGAAGGTTATCGAAGGAAATATCGCCGCTCCTGAGGCGCGCGTTGCTATTGTTGTTGCCCGTTTCAACAGCTTCATCAACGACAGTCTGGTGAACGGCGCGGTGGACGTACTGAAGCGTCAAGGTCAAGTGCAGGACAGCAACCTGACACTGGTAAAAGTGCCGGGCGCGGTTGAAATGCCATTGGTCATCAAGAAGCTGGCCAAGAGTGGTCAATACGACGCCATCGTGGCGGTCGGTACTGTCATCCGTGGCGGCACCTACCACTTCGACCTGGTGGCAAACGAGAACAGCAAGGGCATGGCCCAGGTAATGATGGAATATGAAATTCCCGTTGCCTTCGGTGTGCTGACCACTGAAAACATTGAACAAGCCATCGAGCGTGCAGGTACCAAGGCGGGTAACAAGGGTGCAGAGGCTGCACTGGCAGCGCTCGAAATGATCAACGTCCTGAAAGAACTGGACGTGTAACGAGGAGAAGTACATTGAAACCGTCTGAGCGCCGTAAAGCCCGCCATTGCGCCACCCAGGCCATCTACCAGTGGCAGATGACCAAGGCTAACGTGGGTGACATCGAAGAGCAGTTCAAGATCGATCAGGACACCAAGGGTGTAGACCTGAACTATTTCCGCGATCTGCTGTTCGGGGTAGCCCTCCACTGCAGCGAGCTGGACAAGGTGTTTGCACCTTTCCTCTCCCGTCCGCTGGAAGAAGTGGACATGGTGGACAAGGCGATCCTGCGTCTGGCGACCTACGAGCTGACCCGTCGTGATGATGTACCGCCGCGCGTGGTCATCAACGAAGCGATCGAGCTGGCCAAAGCTTTTGCTGCCGATGACAGCCACAAGTTTGTCAACGGTGTACTGGACAAGGTGATCAAGTCGCTGAACAAGCGTTGATCCTGCTGTCCGTCAGCATCTAAGAGAGGAGCCAGCTTATTGCTGGCTTTTTACTGTATGGGTGAATTTGAGCTGATTGATAAGTACTTCAAGGTCCCCCACGCCCGCAAGGACGTGGTGATGGGCCCTGGAGATGACTGTGCCCTGCTGACCCTGCCCCCCGATACCCAGCTGGCGGTGAGCACCGACACTCTGGTGAGCGGCGTACACTTCTTTCCCGACATGGATCCGGTGGATCTCGGCTACAAGGCGCTGGCCGTCAATCTCTCCGATCTCGCCGCCATGGGGGCCGAGCCGCGCTGGGTGTCGCTGGCACTGACTCTGCCTGCCATCAACGAAGGTTGGGTTGCCGGGTTTGCCGAAGGGTTTCTGGAGCTGGCCGAGTACTACAATGTGGCGCTGGTGGGCGGAGACATGACCCGCGGGCCGCTCTCCATCACCATCTCGGTGAAGGGATCGGTGCCTGCCGGGCGCGCCTTGATGCGCAGCGGCGCCAAAGCCGGTGACGGCATCTATGTGACCGGCACTCTGGGTGATGCCGCGTTGGCACTCTCCCATCTGATGGGCAAACGCACCCTCAACGAGAACCAGCTGGCAGCCGTGCTGCCACGGCTCGACCACCCCCATCCCCGCATTCTGGCCGGTCAGGCGCTGCGCGGGTTGGCGGGTAGTGCGCTGGATCTCTCCGACGGTCTGGCATCGGATCTCGGCCATATCCTCAAGGCCTCCGGCGTGCGGGCCCAGATCGATCTCGATCTGCTGCCGCTCTCGCCGGTGCTGCAGGATGCGGTGAGCGAGCAGGAGGCGTGGCAACTGGCGCTGGCCGGTGGCGATGACTACGAGCTCTGCTTCACCGTACCAGAGGAGCACCGCGGCGCGCTCGATACGGCGCTGGCCCACAGCGGGGTCAAGTTCAGCCGTATCGGCCGCATCGTGGCGGGCGAGCCGGGCATCGACTACCTGCGTGGCGACCAAGCGGTCGAGTTGCAACTGAAAGGGTGGGATCACTTCGCATGAGTTTGTTCAGGATAAAGCCCGAGCTGACACGACTGGATCTGAAAAATCCGCTTCATTTTTTGGCGGTGGGGTTTGGTTCCGGTCTCAGCCCCAAAGCGCCGGGCACCATGGGCACCCTGGCGGCCATTCCGCTCTACCTGCTGGTGAGCGGGCTGCCGACCTATTGGTTTATCGCCTTGCTGGCGGTGGGTTTTGTCGTGGGGATCCGTATCTGCCAGAGCGCCACCGATGCCATCGGCATGCCGGATCACGGCGCCATCGTCTGGGACGAGGTGATCGGTTTTGGCGTCACCATGATCGCCGCGCCTGCCGGCTGGGAGTGGGTGGTGGCGGGCTTCGCGCTGTTCCGGTTGTTTGACGTGCTCAAGCCCTGGCCCATCTCCTGGTTTGATCGCCGGATCCACGGTGGCCTGGGTATCATGCTGGACGATCTGATCGCTGGCCTGTTCGCCCTGTTTTGTATGCAATTACTGGCATTCTGGCTCGGCTGAGAGCCATCTTCCGGGGGATGACCGTTCTGGCATCCCCCGATTTATATCTGCTTAATTTTCATTCATCGGCATATGCTGCCGTTTATCATCCATTTCACATAAATATTCACTACTCATTCGGGGCTCGTGATTGTTTTGGAAATAGTGATAAATGCTGCTTGTTGCGTTGTTGTTGAAATTAAAGTAATGATACCAATAGATGTACGGACGCACCGGCCATTTTTGTGATGAAAATCATCATTTATCTCTGCCGAATTGGTGGTTATCTGCACAAAACATTGCGGAATTGTATAACTCAATCATTTACACCCGTGGTCAAACCGTCTAAGTTACTCGCGGGTTATTCCAAAAAAATGCAAAAAACCCGCCCGGATCGCTGGTTTCGCTGCCTCATGGATTGAGCAAATATTGCCCAAGGTAACAACCGGCATCTGCGGCTGATTTACGGACGAATTATTTGGGACGGATGTCCCCCGCAGAGGTAAACATGTCCTTGCTCGAAGTAAAGAACTTGCGGATCGAGTACCCCTCCCGCTACGGGGTGCTGGCCGCGGTGAAGGATCTCTCTTTCTCTATCGAAAAGGGTGAGATTGTCGGGGTGGTCGGTGAATCCGGCGCCGGCAAGTCCACCATCGGCAACGCCGTTATCGATCTGCTGAGCCCGCCGGGTCGCATCGCCCGTGGCGATATCTATCTCAATGGCGAGCTCATCTCCGGCAAGAGCCAGAACGAGATGCGGGCCATCCGTGGCTCCCGTATCGGGTTCATCTTCCAGGACCCCATGACCTCCCTCAACCCGCTGTTCACCGTTGAGCATCAGCTGGTGGAGACCATTCTGGCCAATACCGACCTCTCTCGCGAGGCTGCTTTTGCCAAGGCATTGGAGCTGATGGGGGCGGTGGGTATTCCGCAGCCGGAGCTGCGCATCAAACAGTATCCGCACCAGTTCTCCGGTGGCATGCGTCAGCGGGTGGTTATCGCCATCGCGCTCTCCTGCGATCCGGAGCTGATCATCGCAGATGAACCGACTACGGCGCTGGACGTCTCCATTCAGGATCAGATCCTCCAGCTTATCCGCGCCCTCTGCAAAGAGCGTCAGGTGGGCTGCATGCTGGTGACCCATGACATGGGCGTGGTCTCCAACGTTACCGACAAGGTGGCGGTGATGTATCGCGGCGATCTGGTGGAGTTCGGCCTGACCGAACAGGTGCTGGGCAGCCCCAATCACCCCTATACCCGCAGCCTCATCTCGGCGGTACCCCGCTCCGATGTGAAGCTGGTGCGTTTCCCGCTGGTCTCCTATATCGAGGATGCCAGTGCGCCGGATACCAATATCGACCTCAAGACCCACTGGCTCGGCCAGAGTCAGGACGAGCGTGCCTATGAAGGGGCGCTGCTGCGGGTGGAGAACGTCGATCTGAAATTCGTCACCAAGGACTCCATCTTCCCGAGCCGCCGCCAGTATGTGCGCGCCTGCAACAACATCAGCTTCGAGATCTTCGAAGGGGAGACCTTCGGTCTGGTGGGGGAATCGGGCTCCGGCAAATCGACTATTGCCCGCGCCATCACCGGTCTCTATCCGCCTGATACCGGCAAAATCTTCTTTGAGGGGATCGATCTGACCGCCCTCAAGAGCGAACGCGAGCGTCGCCCTCTGCGTCGCCAGATGCAGATGGTGTTCCAGAACCCCTATTCGTCGATGAACCCGCGGATGAAGGTGCGCGACATCATTGCCGAGCCGATCCGCTTCCATCAGTTGGCGAGCAGCGAGAGCCAGATTGAGGGGATTGTCGGCGATCTGCTGGATCATGTGGGTCTCGGTCGTGGTGCCGGGGTCAAGTATCCCCACGAGTTCTCCGGCGGTCAGCGCCAGCGTATCTCCATTGCCCGCGCCCTGGCCACTCGCCCGCGCTTCCTTATCTGCGACGAGCCGACCTCGGCACTGGATGTGTCGGTGCAGGCCCAGATCCTCAACCTGCTCAAGGATCTGCAGCAGGAGCTCAAGCTCACCATGCTGTTTATCAGCCACGATCTGCCGGTGATCCGCCAGATGTGCGACCGCATCGGGGTGATGCAGCACGGTCATCTGGTGGAAGTGGCAGAGACCGAGAAACTCTTTACCAATGCCGAGCATGAGTACAGTCGCAAGCTGATCTCCCTCATGCCGGAGTTCAAGGGAATGTCCCGCGAGGGGCTGGAAATCGCAAGCTAGGAGAGCGCCGGTGCGCCGGTCTGCTTGTCAAAAAAAGTGTCATAAGAAAGCCAAAAGCATGGAGAACAAGATGAAGAAAGGATTGTCCAAGATTGCCCTGGCGCTGTTTGCCGCCGGTTTCGCCTTCAGTGTCTCAGCCGCTGATATCAAGGTGGGTGTCGCTTCTGACGCCACTTCGCTGGATCCGCAGGAGCAGCTCTCCGGTCAGACCCTGGAGATGTCGCACCTGGTATTCGATCCCCTGATGCGTTACACCCAGGACCTGCAGTTCGAGCCCCGTCTGGCCGAGAAGTTCGAGCGTGTCGATGACAAGACTGTCCGCTTCCACCTGCGCAAAGGGGTCAAGTTCCACTCCGGTAACGACTTCACCGCAGACGACGTGGTGTGGACCGTCAACCGCCTGAAATCCTCCGTCGACTTTAAGGCGATCTTCGATCCCATCAGCGAAGTGAAGAAGGTCGATGACTACACCGTGGATCTCGTCACCGCCAAGCCGTTCCCGCTGGTGCTGCAGACCGTCACCTACATCTTCCCGATGGACTCCAAGTTCTACACCGGCAAGACCGAAGCGGGCAAAGACAAGGCCGAGATCGTCAAAAACGGCGACTCCTATGCCTCTACCCACGTCTCCGGTACTGGCCCGTTTACCGTCAAGTTCCGCGAGCAGGGTGTGAAGCTGGATTATGCCCGCAACGCCAACTACTGGGACAAGGCCTCCAAGGGTAATGTCGAGAACCTGACCGTGGTGCCCATCAAGGAAGATGCGACCCGTGTTGCAGCTCTGCTGGGTGGCGACGTGGACATGATCTATCCGGTTGCGCCGAACGATCTGGAGCGCGTGAAGAATGGCAAGGACTCCCAGCTGGTCACCCTGTCCGGTACCCGCGCCATCATCATCGAGCTGAACCAGAACACCAACCCGGCACTGAAAGACAAGCGCGTGCGTCAGGCGATCAACTACGCCATCAACCAGGTGGGCATTGTCGAGAAGATCAACAAGGGCTTCGGTACCCCTGCTGGCCAGCTGAGCCCGAAAGGCTATGCCGGTCACAATGAGGCGCTGGTGCCCCAGTATGATCTGGCCAAGGCCAAGGAGCTGATGAAAGAGGCCGGTTACGAGAAAGGCTTCAAGATGACCTTCATCTCCCCGGCCGCCCGCTACGTCAACGACGTCAAGATTGCCCAGGCGGTCTCCGCCATGCTGGCCAAGATCAACATCAAGGTGGATCTGAAGACCATGCCGGTGGCCCAGTACTGGCCCGAGTTTGACAAGTGCGCCGCAGACATGCAGTTGATCGGCTGGCACTCCGACACCGAAGATACCGCGAACTTCTTCGAGTTCCTGACCTTCACCAAGGACGCCAAGACCGGTATGGGCCAGTACAACTGCGCCGGTTACGCCAACGCCGAAGCTGACAAGCTAGTGATGGATGCCAACGCCGAGACCGATCCGGCCAAGCGTGCCGAGATGCTGAAGAAGGTCGAAGCCATGCTGATCGAAGATGCTGCCTACGTGCCGTTGCACTGGGAAGATCTGGCCTATGGCGCCAAGAAGAACGTCGACATCAAGCCGGTGGTCAACGTGATGAACTTCCCTTACCTGGGTGACCTGGTGGTCAGCAAGTAAGAGAACGTCACAAGGAAGGACGGGGCGGGGTGGTCAGCTGGCCACTCCGCCCACTAACAGAAGCCTGTGCCACGACACAGGCCACGTAGAAGGACAAGCATGTTTACATTCCTGCTGAAACGGTTCTATCAGGCCGTGATAGTGATGTTCGTCATCAGCCTGGTCGCCTTCTCCATCCAGGATAACCTGGGTGACCCGTTGCGCGAGCTGGTGGGACAATCCGTCTCCGAAGCCCAGCGTCACGAGTTGCGCGAGAAGATGGGCCTTAACGATCCCTTCCTCATCAAATACAGCCGCTTTCTGAAAAATGCGGTGCATGGGGATTTGGGCACCTCCTATTTCTTCAAGCGACCCGCTCTCGAGGTGATCCTCGACAAGCTGGTGGCTACCCTTGAGCTGGTGTTTGCTGCCGCGCTCATTATCGTGGTGGTCTCCATTCCACTCGGTGTCTATTCGGCGATCCGCCCGCGCAGCATTCCCACCAAGATCATCATGGCAGGGAGCAGTATCGGTATCTCGATCCCGGTATTTTTGACCGCCATCATGCTGATGTACCTCTTCTCCATCCAGCTGGGCTGGCTGCCAGCCTATGGCCGCGGCGAGACCCGTAACCTGCTGGGCTGGGAGTCGGGCTTCTTCACCTGGGATGGTATCAAGCACCTGATCCTGCCGGCGGTGTCTCTCTCCTCCATCATGTTGCCGCTGTTTATCCGGCTGGTGCGCTCCGAGATGCTGGAGCAGCTCTCCTCCGAGTACGTCAAGTTCGCCCGCGCCAAAGGGCTGGATAACAACAAGGTCTACTATCAGCACGCTCTGAAGAACACCATGCTGCCGGTCATTACCGTTGGCGGGGTACAGATCGGCACCATGGTGGCCTACACCATCCTGACCGAGAGCGTGTTCCAGTGGCCGGGTACCGGCTTCCTGTTCCTTGAGGCGATCCACCGGGTCGATACGCCCCTCATCACCGCTTACGTCATCTTCGTGGGACTGATCTTCGTGGTGACCAATACCCTGGTCGACCTGCTCTACGGGTTGATTAACCCGACCGTTAACCTGACTGCCAAGGGGTAAGCATGAGTAACGCTGTAACTGCAAGCCCAAGCCGTTGGGCACGTTTCAAGAATTCCGACATCGTCTACTACTTCCTGCGGGACAAGGTAGCCATGTTCAGTTTTGCGGTGTTCGTGGTATTTGTGCTGGCGGCGCTGCTGGCGCCCTGGCTCGCCCCGCACAACGTCTATGACCAGACCAGTTTTGATCTGATGGATGCCGAGTTGCCCCCCTCCTGGCTCGAAGGCGGCGAGGAGCGCTTCTGGCTCGGCACCGACAACCAGGGGCGGGATATCTGGAGCACCATCCTCTATGGCGCCCGTATCTCCCTCACCATCGGCCTGTTTGCGGTGGCGCTGCAGCTGGTGCTCGGTATTGTCATCGGTCTGATTGCCGGTTATTTCGGTGGTCGTATCGACAACCTGCTGATGCGCTTTGCCGATGTGCAGCTGTCGTTCTCCACCATGATGGTGGCGATCATCATCTCCGCCATCTTTCAGGCAACCTTTGGCTCCGAGTTCTACTCGAAGTTCGCCATCATGATGCTGGTGGTGATCATCGGTATTGCAGAGTGGCCGCAGTACGCCCGTACTGTGCGCGCCTCTGTGCTGGCGGAGAAGAAGAAGGAGTATGTTGAAGCAGCCAAGGTGATGGGATTCCGTGCCCCGCGCATCATGTTCCGCCACATTCTGCCCAACTGTTTGTCGCCCATTCTGGTGATCTCCACCGTACAGGTGGCCAACGCCATCATGAGCGAGGCTGCGCTCTCCTTCCTTGGTCTGGGGATGCCGGTTGATCAGCCCTCGCTTGGTTCGCTTATCAGCGTCGGCTTCAACTACATCTTCTCCGGCTCCTGGTGGATCACCGCCTTCCCGGGTATCTGTCTGGTGGTGCTGGTGCTGGTCATCAACCTGCTGGGTGACTGGTTGCGGGATGTGTTTAACCCCAAGATCTACAAAGGTTAACGCGGGCCGACTCTGAGGCGCCGAGTCGCAGCTGTCAGGTCATTTGGATGAAAAAAATCCGAAATCGGTTTAGCCGGTTTCGGATTTTTATTGGTTTTGAGCAGACAGCTTGTTGATTGCACACCCGTCAGTAGTGCGGCGGCGGGGTCTCTTCGGCCATGCTGGCAATCTGGCTGGGCTGTACGCTTTGTAGTTTGTCGATCAGCAGCTGGATCTGGTATTTGAGCCGATCGAGTTCACGGCCCTGGGTGGTTACCTCGTCGTTGAGCTGCTCTATGGTGTACTCCGCATAGGCGAGACGGGTTTCCAGGGTTTCGATTCGATCGTTAAGTTGCTGACTCATGGGCCTTCGGGTCCTTACTTGATTGTCCAGATTTCGGCCAGACCACTGGAGCTGGCACTGACAAGGTGGCTATTGTCGCGCAAAGCGACGCCGTAGACCACTGCGCTGGGTGGTTTCACCTTGGGTTGCGGCGAGACGCGCCAGCTCTGCAGTAGGGCACCATCGCTCACTTGCCACAGGGAGAGCTGACGGGAAGGGGCGCCGGTGATGAGCCACTTGCCATCGTTGGCAAAGCGGGCGCTGGTGTAGACCTCGAAGCGGTGATCATATTGCAGCTGACTCACCTCTTTGCCGGTTTTCAGATCCCAGATGCTGGCCCGGCTGCTGTCGGCGGTGAAGGCGTAGCGGCCGCTCGGCTCCAGTCTGGCCATGATCACCCGGCCACCATGGTTGAAGCGCCAAATTACCTGCCCGCTACGGGTATCCCACAGATAGGCGCTGTAGTCGTTGCCGCCGGTCAGGGCGTAGCGACCGTTGGCGGAGAGATCCACGGTATTGACCTGTTCGGTGTGCCCCAGAAACTGCAGGCGACGACCGCTTCGGGTATCGAGCCACTCGGCCTTGCCATCTTCCCGCCCGATCAGCACATAACGACCGTCGGCAGAGAGCGCGATGTCCCTCAGCCTGGATTCAGGAAGTGAGTAGTAGCCTTGTGATTGCCCGTCGCTCAGCCGCCAGGTTGCAAAGGTGTCGGGGGTGGCGGTGACGGCATGGCTGTTGCCTTCGGAAAAGCGGGTAATGAATACCAGATCATCCGCCGAGTCGGATTGCTTCCAGCGCCAGCGTTGACGGTTCTGTTCCAGATCCCAGACGATGATGCCCTGGCTGATGCTGGAGACGATGGCTTGCTTGCCATCACTGGAGAGATCTGCGGTCAGCAGACCCGTGCTGGCGAGGGTCATTTGCTGGTTGGGTTGGGAGCTCTGCTCGCAACCGGTGAGCATTAAACAGAGGCTCACCAGATAAATGGCACTTTTTATCATTTTTGCGGTCTCACGCTTTTGTTACCTGCGATCACGGCGTTAGTATAAGGCGCTTATCACGATAAACCTCTCATTTCACGATGGAACCGAGAGCGGTATTTGGAGTTTGGAGAAACTGATGAACAAATTTCTGAAGGTGTCCCTGTTGGCGGCGGCCGTTGCCGTCGGTCTGACTGCTTGCCAAAAAGACGAGAAGCCTGCTGCGGCCAATACCGCCGAAGTGAAGGCAGAAGCCAGCAAGCCGGCAGAGGCGACCAAGGCCGAAGCCAAGAGCTTTGAAGAGCAATCTGGCTACGCAATTGGCCTCTCCATGGGTCGTTACATCGCCAATACCCTGGAGCGTCAGCAGGAACTGGGCATCAAACTGGACAACGCCGTGATCCTGAAAGGGGTGACTGACGGTCTGGGCAAAGAAGCCAAGATGACTGATGAAGAGATCCAGAAGGTACTGCAGGATTACGACGCCAAGATCAACGAGCTGACCAAGGCCAAGGCCGAGAAAGACGCCGTTGAGAATCTGAAGAAGGGCGAAGAGTTCCTGGCTGCCAACGCCAAGAAAGAGGGTGTGAAGAGCACTGAATCCGGCCTGCAATACGTGGTCGAGAAGATGGGCACTGGCGCCAAGCCGAAATCTACCGATATCGTCAAGGTTCACTACACCGGTACCCTGACTGATGGCACCAAGTTCGACAGCTCCGTCGATCGCGGCGAGCCGGCTACCTTCCCGCTCAACCAGGTTATCCCGGGTTGGACCGAAGGCGTGCAGCTGATGCCGGTTGGCTCCAAGTTCAAGTTCTTCCTGCCGTCCAAGCTGGCCTATGGCGAGCACGGTGCAGGCTCCATCCCGGCGAATGCCGTACTGGTGTTTGACGTTGAGCTGCTGGCTATCGAGAAGCCGACTGCAGACGATGCCAAGAAGTAATCTTTTCTTGTAGTGAAAAACGGCTCCTTAAGGAGCCGTTTTTACTTGTGTATTCCCTGCAATCGCGGGATAACAGAGCTGTCTTGGCGTTGGGTTTACGCGCGAAAATAAGGCAAAATAGATCGCAGAATCAAATACAAGGATGAGTCCAGTGGCTGAAAATAAATCGCGTGTCCTGCTGGTGGAAGATACCCGTAGTCTGGCGGTGGTCTATGAACAGTACCTGCGCCAGGAGGGGTACGAGGTAGTGCTGGCCGACTGTGGTCAGCAGGCGTTGGCACAGTTGCTGGCAAGTCCTCCCCCCGTGGTGCTGCTGGATCTGGAGCTGCCTGATATGTCCGGTATGGATATTCTGCAGATGATCACCGAACAGCAACTGCCCTGCTCTGTGGTGGTGATCACCGCCCACGGCTCGGTGGATGTGGCGGTGGAGGCGATGCGCCTCGGTGCTTTTGATTTTCTGACCAAGCCGTTTGACAGCAAGCGGCTCTGCGCCACCGTTCGCAATGCCTTGAAACATCAGCAGTTGAGCTCGCTGGTTGCCCACTATCGGGAGAACTTCGAGCGCAGCTCCTTCTTCGGCTTTATCGGTGCCTCCATGTCGATGCAGGCGGTCTATCGCATCATCGAAAGTGCGGCGCCCAGCAAGGCGACCGTCTTTATCACTGGCGAGAGCGGCACCGGCAAAGAGGTGTGTGCCGAGGCGATTCACCAGTGCAGTCCCCGCAGCGAACAGCCCTTTATCGCCCTCAACTGCGCCGCCATTCCCCATGATTTGATGGAGAGCGAGATCTTCGGTCATGTGAAGGGCTCTTTTACCGGTGCGCAGGGGGATCGCAAGGGGGCGGCCAGTCTGGCCGATGGTGGCACCCTGTTTCTCGACGAGATCTGCGAGATGGACCTGGATCTGCAGAGCAAGTTGCTGCGCTTCATCCAGACCGGCACAGTGCAGCGAGTCGGCAGTGGCAAGCTCGAGACGGTGGATGTGCGCTTTATCTGCGCCACCAACCGGGATCCGCTGGTCGAGGTAAAAGCGGGCCGTTTTCGCGAGGATCTCTACTATCGGCTCCACGTCATTCCCCTCACTCTGCCGCCGCTGCGGGAGCGGGGCGAGGATATCCTGCTGCTGGCGCGTACCCTGCTGCAGAGCTACGCCAAGGAGGAGAACAAACGCTTCAAGGATTTCGACGTCGAGGCGGCACGAGTGCTGCTCGACTACCCCTGGCCTGGCAACGTACGCGAGCTGCAAAACGTGGTGCGCAATATCGTGGTGCTCAACGACAAGGAGCTGGTGAGCCCGGATATTCTGCCGCCACCGCTCAATGGGGTTCGTCCCCAGCTGCCGGCTGCGATTGCGGCAGCGGTGGTATCGGCTCCGGCCGCCACCGGCGTGGCCAACGGGCCAATTCGTCCGCTCTGGCTGGTGGAGAAAGAGGTGATCGAACAGGCCATCGCCAGCTGTGACGGCAACATTCCCAAGGCGGCGGCCCTGCTCGAGATCAGCCCCTCCACCATTTACCGTAAAAAGCAGGGGTGGGAGGAGTCCAATCGGGCCTGAACCATCTTGCCAGCAGAAAGGGCGGCTAGCGTGCCGCCCTTGCTATTTTGGGGGATCAGAGTTTGGCGAGGCGCTTGAGGCGGGCCAGTCGCTCCCCCTCGTTGGTGCTGAACCAGCGGTCCTGTGACAGCAGAAACCAGGCGCGGGAGAAGTATTCCGCGGCCAGCGGATCGTCCAGCACCAAGGCATTCTCCCCCAGCTCCTCGAACAGATAACCATCCTCTGGTTCGCCAGCCTCGGCCATATCGGTCTTGAGCTGGTGCAGCTCTGCCAGCGCCTGCTGGTGCTGACCCTGGGCCCGGGTCAGGCGAGCCAGACTCCAGCGAGCGATAAACGCCTTGGCCGGCTGGTTATGTTGCAGATGCCAGACCAGACACTTCTGCTGCTGGATTTTCGCCTCATCAAAGCGGCCCAATTCGAACAGGGTCCAGCCCTGATTGTTGTAAAGGGGGGCCAGCCAGCCGCGCACCTTCTCGTCACTGCTGCGTTCCGCCAGCTCCATCGCCAGTTGATGCCAGCGGCTCTGCTCTTCCAATGGTGCGGCGATGGCGATCATGTGAGCGGCGTCGATGGCGAGATAGGTCTCCTTCTCCTTGAGCCCCCACTGCCAGGCTTGTTCAAACAGCGGTTTGGCACTGGCTTTGTCGCCCGCCGAGTTAAAGGTGCGGCCTCGTTCCAGCAGAGCCCGGATCCGCGCTCTGGGGGTTGTGTCGGTGAGGCGAGGCGCTATCTCGTCGAGCAGCTGGTGGGCTTCGGCAAACTGGCGCTGCAGCGAATGGGTGCGGGCAATTTGGGTCAGCAACTCCAGTTCGAGTTGCAGGTCGGCGGCGGTGCGCGCTTCGGGAAGAAGGGTGTGAAAACGCAGTGCGCTGGCGGCGGGATCCTGATAATCCCACAGCGCCATGAAATCGGGCGGATTGTCCATTTGGCCTCCTTGCTGGTTATCCTGTCACCAAGATGCCTGCAGGCCATTGTTTGTACAAGGGGCGCCCGTCACAGAGCGCCCCTTGAGTCATGTTAACGGCTGTTGTCAGCCGGTCAGTAGACCATGGCCAGGCTCATCAGCATCAGACCGAGGGCGGCAAAGGCCCCCTCCTTGATAGCGAGCCGTGGCACCAGCGCCTTGGGCAGGGCCGGAAACAGGCTCAGGGCAAAGCCAAGGCCCGGCATCAACCAGTGGAATGCCGGGTCGCGCAGGGCGGGAGCGGCGGCTCCATTGATGATGATCAGCAAAATAAACAGGGTGAAGGCGGGGAGGATAAACCAGCGTACCCCACCGGCGGCGACCGCCCGCAGCGGCGAAATGCGATAGAGAAGCATGGTCACAAGGAACAGAACAAAAGGGGCCAGCAGATAGAGCGGAGCGGGGTTCATAACATCTTTCCTGAAAACTGATCGTCAAAAAACCGGTTGTCCGGTGCAAGAGGCGCGGGATTTAATCACTCTTCGCAGGTAATCACCAGCAGCCCGGGTCCGAGCTGTGAAGAGGATCCCGGATAAAGGTTTGCTCGCGCGTCTTAGTGCAACCAGAACCAGGCTGCTGCAAATCCCAGCCAGCTCAGCACCAGCAAGATCCAGGGCAGGGGATGCTGATGGCTTACTTCAACCACTTCAAGCTGATCGTCTTGCTCTTCGGTTTGTGGCGCACCCTGTGGTTGCCTGGCTTTGGCCTGCATTTTTTTCTGGCGGCTCGCTTCGCGGGCTCGCGCCTTCATCTGTTTCTTGTATTCGTCGATGCCTTTCTGGATCCCTTGCGCGATAAGCTGGGTCTGCTCTTTGGTCTGCCCCGGCTTCTGGTTGGCACGGGCAATTTTCATCGCCTCCTGCTGGGTCTCGGGGGAAATCTTGTCGTACTTGGTCATCAACACACTCCTCGGGCATGGCTGGCTGGGGAGTATGCCATAAAGGCGCGTCCGGGTGGCGTCTCCTTGGTGCGGGAGGGGATCAAGTGAGTGACAGCTCAACAAAAAACCTGACAAATCAGCAGGAAGCCGGATGTTGGGCCGAAGATCACAATTAGCAGAATTTGTGAGTCATCGATGAAAAACGGTCATCTGTTGTTTGTTATATTGGCGCCCGACCCGCTGGATAGGGTTGATAAATAACAAAACAATCAAGGTGATATGGAAATGAATAATAACTTTATCAAAGGCGGCGTGGCACTGGCCGTGCTTGCTGCACTGACTGGCTGTAATACCTCGAGCAATGACACCGTTGCACCCTGCACCGAAAATGTCTGCAAACTGACTATCCTGCACACCAACGATACCCACGGCCGTTTCTGGCACAACGCTGAAAATGAGTATGGTATGGCTGCCCAGAAGACTCTGGTCGAACAGCTGCGTGCCGATGCCAAGGCTGCTGGCAGTGACGTACTGGTTCTTTCCGGTGGTGATGTGAATACCGGCGTGCCGGAGTCCGATCTGCAGGACGCCGAGCCTGACTTCATGGCGATGAACAACATTCGCTACGATGCCATGGCAGTGGGCAACCATGAATTCGACAACCCCCTCAGCGTGCTGGAGAAGCAGCGCAAGTGGGCCCAGTTCCCCATGCTCTCGGCCAACATCTATGACAAGGCCAGTGGCAAACACTACTTTGACCCCTACAAGGTGTTCAAGCTGGAGAGCGGTCTCAAGGTCGCCGTACTGGGCCTGACCACCGAAGATACCGCCCAGCTGGTTGACCCCAACAACGTGCAGACCCTGGAGTTCCGCGATCCGACCAGCGAGGCGGCCAAACTGGGCCAGCAGATCCGCAGCAATAAGGAGGCCAATCTGGTCTTCGCCATCACTCACATGGGCCATTACGAGAATGGTCAGCACGGCAGCAATGCGCCGGGCGATGTAGAGATGGCTCGCGCACTGCCGGCAGGGACTCTGGATGCCATCATTGGTGGCCACTCCCAGAATCCGGTCTGTATGGAACCGGGTACCACCAACAAGTACGCCAATTTCAAACCGGGTGATAACTGCCAGCCGGATCAGCAAAACGGCACCTGGATCATGCAGGCTCACGAGTGGGGCAAGTATGTGGGCCGTGCCCAGTTTGAGTACCAGAATGGCAAATTGACCCTGACCAGCTATGACCTGATCCCGGTCAACCTGATCAAGCGCAACGCCAAGGGCGAGGCGATCGATGCCAACGGCGCCGTGACCAAGGACCCGGCCAAGATGCAGTTCGTACAGGACGAGATCACCAAGGATCCCGAGCTGTATAACACCCTGCTGGGTTATCAGGAGAAAGGTCAGCAAGAGCTGAATGTCGTCATTGGCTCGGCAGATGGCTTGCTGGTTGGTGATCGCAACTCGGTTCGCAACAAGCAGACCAACCTGGGTCGCCTCATCACCACGGCGACCAGCAGCAAGCTGGGTGTCGACTTTGGTATCGTCAACTCAGGCGGTGTGCGCGACAGCATCCCGGCCGGTGATATCACCTACCGCAGCGTGCTGCTGGTGCACCCGTTTGGCAACACGGTCAACAAGGCTGTCATGAAGGGAAGCGAGCTGGCGACCTATCTGGGTCAGGTGGCAAGCAAGACCCGCAATACCGGTGGTTATGCCCAGTTTGGCGGTATCAACATGGCGGTGGATTGTCAGGCCAAGAGCGTCAATATCACCAGTATCGGTGGCAGGGCGTTTGATCCGGCAGCAACCTACAGCTTCGCGATCCCGAGCTTCAGCGCCTCCGGTGGTGACGGCTATCCGAAGATCGATACTATCAATGCCGGGTTGGTGGATGCAGCCGTGCTGAAAGAGTTCATCGAGATCAAGAAGGTGATCAACGTGGCCGATTATCAGCCAGGCAATGAGGTGAGCTACCTGAACTCAGCCTCTACCGAAGGGTGTAACTAAGCGCTGTCGATTCGGTATCGTCACAACAGTAGTCACACTCTGCTGTCTTCTTAAAAAAATCCCCAGGCATTACCTGGGGATTTTTTCGAACCGTTACTGAATTTTCCTGTCTATTGCATCACATCGTGTCTCGTCAGGCTTGCAGCCAGCTTTCGATGCTGCGCTGGATGCCTGCATTGTCCAGACCGAGCAGGGCATAGATCTCCTGCTGGGTACCCTGTTCCACGAAGCTGTCCGGTAAGCCAAGGTTGAGCACCGGCTTGCACTGTTTGCTGCGCATCAGCAGTTCGTTCACCGCTGAACCGGCGCCGCCCATGATCGCGTTGTCTTCGATGGTGACGAACTGATCGTGGCTGGCCGCCAGCGACAGCACCAGCGCCTCATCCATCGGTTTGACAAAGCGCATGTCCACCAGAGTGGCATCCAGTGCCTCTGCGGCCGCTTTCGCGTGGTGCAGCAGGGTACCAAAGGCCAGAATGGCGGTGCCTTTGCCCTCTCGAATAATGCGTCCCTTGCCAAGCGCCAGCGCCTGCATCTCTGACGAGATGGGGGCGTCGCTCAGGCTGCTGCCGCGCGGATAGCGCACTGCGGCAGGGCCCTGATGGAGGTAGCCGGTATAGAGCATCTGGCGGCACTCGTTCTCGTCAGATGGCGTCATCACCACCATGTTGGGCACGGTACGCAGGAAGCTGATGTCGAACGCCCCCTGATGGGTCGGGCCATCGGCGCCCACCAGACCGGCCCGGTCGATGGCGAACAGCACCGGCAGATCTTGCAGCGCTACGTCGTGGATCACCTGATCGTAGGCGCGCTGCAGGAAGCTCGAATAGATGGCCACCACCGGCTTCTTGTCGGCGATGGCGAGACCAGCGGCGAAAGTGACCGCATGCTGCTCGGCAATGGCCACGTCGAAGTAGCGATCCGGATACTGCTGGCTGAATTTCACCAGACCGGAGCCTTCGCGCATGGCGGGGGTGATACCGACCAGCTTCTCGTCTTTGGCCGCCATGTCGCACAGCCATTGGCCAAAGATGGCGGAGAAGGTTGGTTTGGCGCTGCTCGCCTTGGGCAGGGAGCACTCGTCCGGATTGAACTTGGGCACGGCATGATAACCGATGGGGTCTTTCTCCGCCGGCTCGTAACCCTTGCCCTTCTTGGTCTTGACGTGCAGCAGCTGCGGGCCCTTGAGGTTGCGCATGTTGCGCAGGGTCTCGACCAGCGCCTCGATATCGTGACCGTCAATGGGGCCGATATAGTTGAAGCCGAACTCCTCGAACAGGGTGCCGGGCACCACCATTCCCTTGAGGTGCTCTTCAGCCCGCTTGGCCAGCTCCTTGACCGGCGGCAGACCCGCCAGCACCTTCTTGCCGCCTTCGCGGATGGTGGTGTAGAGCTTGCCTGACATGACCCGGGCCAGATGGTTGTTGAGCGCGCCGACATTCTCTGAGATGGACATCTCGTTGTCGTTGAGGATCACCAGCATGTCCTTGTGGACATCGCCGGCGTGGTTGAGCGCTTCAAAGGCCATCCCTGCGGTAATGGCACCATCACCGATCACTGCAACGACCTTGCGACCCAGCCCTTCACTCTCGGCGGCGACCGCCATACCGAGCGCCGCACCGATGGAAGTGCTGGAGTGGCCGACGGAGAGCACGTCGTACTCGCTCTCGCCGCGCCAGGGGAAGGGGTGCAGACCATCCTTCTGTCGGATGGTGTGGATCTGGTCACGGCGCCCGGTCAGGATCTTGTGGGGATAGGCCTGATGGCCCACATCCCAGATCAGCCGATCGAACGGGGTGTTGTAGACGTAGTGCAGGGCGACGGTCAGTTCGACCGTGCCGAGACCAGAGGCAAAGTGTCCGCTGGAGCGGCTGACTGAGCGCAGCAGATATTCGCGCAGCTCGTTGCACAGCACCGGCAGCCGATCTTTGGGCAAGGAACGCAGCTCGACCGGAGTGTCCGCGAGGGCCAGGTTGGGGAAATTGCTAATATCAACGCTCATATTGTTACTGTTATCCAGCGTTTAGTGGGTTCGCTCGATGATGTAATCGGCAAACGCTTCCAGAATGTCGGTATTGTAGGGCAAGGATTGCAGGGCTGTTAAGGCTTTCCCATGCAGTTCGCGAGCCAGCTCACGGGCATTTTCGAGTCCGAGCAGGGCCGGATAGGTACTTTTCTCCAGCGCCAGGTCAGAACCTTGCGGCTTGCCCAGGGTGGCGGTATCACCTGTGATGTCGAGGATGTCATCCTGCACCTGAAAGGCGAGGCCAATCGCGGCGGCGTAGGTTTGCAGGGCAGCCAGCGTGTCGTCATCGACATCGGCTTTGCACAGGGCGCCGAGCGCCACGGCGCATTCAATCAGCGCACCGGTCTTGTGGCGGTGTACCTGCTCCAGTTCGGCAAGCGTGATCTGGCGCCCTTCGGCCTGCAGATCCAGCGCCTGACCGCCACACATACCCAGATAGCCGGAGGCACGGGCGAGGGTACTCAGCATCCGCACCCGGTTGGCCATCAAGGTATCGGGCATGGGGTGATCGGCCAGAATGGAGAACGCCAGGGTCTGCAGCGCATCACCGGCCAGAATGGCGGTTCCTTCGTCAAACGCCTTGTGAACGGTTGGCTGACCACGACGCAGGTCGTCGTTATCCATGGCGGGCAGGTCATCGTGCAGCAGGGAGTAGGCGTGGATGCACTCCACGGCAGCCGCGGGGCCATCCAGCAGTTCGCTCTTGACGCCCAGCATCTCGCCGACCGCGTAGACCAGAAACGGGCGAACCCGCTTGCCGCCCAGCAGCAGGCCATAACTCATGGCATCGCGCAGGCGCGGCGCCATGGCGGGCAAGGATTCAAGTTGTGCTGACAGACAGTCGTCAATACGCTGACGATGCAGACGGGAAAAATGGTCCAGCGCCACTCACTCCTCTCCTTGTTCTGGCTGGAAGGTGGCGAGCTGGTCACTGCCATCGGCTTGACTGAGCAGGATCTGGATCTTCTGTTCGGCCAGTTCCAGCTTCTGCTGACCGGCCCGAACCAGATGAACGCCCTGCTCAAACTGCTTGAGTGCCTCTTCCAGGGGTAGGGAACCTTGTTCCAGCTGATGAACGATGGTTTCCAGCTCTTCCAGAGTGGCATCAAAACTCAGACGGTCGATTTTTTTACTGGCCATGTCCATCCTCGGGGATTGAAAAAAACGGCTTATATTAACATCGACCGTCCACAGGGGGGAGGCAGAAAAGCATTGCCCCCTCAAACTCTCGCTAAACTGGCCGATAATGAGCCATCATTCTCAGTGGATGCATGCTTGCCGCTAGGGTCGCAATAGCAGAAAATTCAACAAACTATAATTAGGCATAAGAACCGGTGACAGGAGTAGGGACGTGGATCTAGGCAGTCTGATAGGGATAGTGCTGGGTTTCGGGGTGGTGGTGTACGGCATGCTGCTGGGTGGCCCCATGAGCATGTATGTTGATATGCCATCGGTCTACATCACTGTATTGGGCTCAATCTTCATCGCTATGATGAAGTTCAACCTTGGCCAGTTCCTGATGGCATTCAAGGTGGCGGGCAAAGCCTTTATGTACAAGGGCGACAAGCTTGAAGACCTGATTACCAAAGCCGTTGAACTGGCTGACGCGGCTCGCAAAGGCGGCTTTCTGGCGCTGGAGGCTGCAGAGATCCCCAATGCATTTATGAAAAAAGGGATCGACATGCTGGTGGATGGTCACGATGCCGAAGTGGTGCGTGCCGTGATGGAAAAGGATATCGACCTGACAGCCGAGCGCCATGTCATTGCCATCAAGGTCTTCCGTACCCTTGGGGATCTGGGCCCTGCCATGGGGATGATAGGTACGTTGGTGGGTCTGGTGGCCATGTTGGCCAACATGAGTGACCCCAAGTCGATCGGGCCGGCGATGGCGGTGGCCTTGCTTACCACCCTGTACGGTGCGATAGAGGCCAATATGTTGGCTATCCCGATTGCCGACAAGCTGGAGCTGCGCAGCGGAGAGGAGAAGCTCAGTCGTACCCTGATCCTTGATGCCATTATGGGGATTCAGGATGGCCAGAACCCGCGGGTGATCCAGTCCATGCTGCAAAACTATCTGAACCAGTCCAAACGTAATACTGGCACCGAATAGGGGGCGCTATGTCTGATTGCAAGTGCCCACCACCAGGTCTTCCTGGTTACATGGGAACCTTTGCCGACCTGATGTCGCTGCTGATGTGCTTCTTCGTGCTATTGCTCTCCTTTGCCGAGATGGATGTGCAGAAGTTCAAGCAGATAGCCGGTTCCATGGACAAGGCATTCGGGGTACAGAACATCCTTGAGGTGAAAGATATTCCCAAGGGAACCTCGGTGATTGCCCAGGAGTTCAGGCCCGGTCGCCCGGAACCCACGCCGATTGATACCGTGATGCAGCAGACCATCGATCTGACCCAGACCGAACTGGAGTTTCTGCCCGGTGAGGCGGATCAGGCTGGTGGTCAGGACAAGAGTGATGGGAAACAGACGGGGGGCGATACCGCGCAGGATGCGAAGAAGGCACAAGAACAGTCCAATACCCTGGCCAAAGCCCTCGCCGAGCAGATGAAAGATCAGATCCAGGATGGCGCTATTGAAATTGAGGCGCTGGGCCAGCAGATCATCATCCGGATCAGGGAAAAAGCGTCGTTCCCGGCCGGTTCGGCATTTCTGCAGCCCCAGTTCTGGCCGGTCATTCGCAAGGTCGCGACCCTGCTCAAAGATGTGCCGGGTGAAATCACCATCTCCGGTCACACCGACAACGTGGCGACCGAAGATGAGCTGTTCCAGTCCAACTGGGAGTTGTCGTCGCAACGGGCGGTGGCGGTGGCGCACCAGATGCTGAAGGTCCCCGGTTTTGATCAGGGTCGACTGGTGGTGCAGGGGATGGCGGATTCCCAGCCATTGGTGCCCAATACCACCCCGGAAAATCGTCGGATGAACCGGCGGGTGGAGATCGCCATCATGCAGGGCAAACCGACCGTTTCGGCCCCCATTTCCGTACCGGAAGGGAAGTAAGCGAGGGGAATGTCGATGACGCAAGTGGGATCTGCATCAGGGGGCTGACGTGGATTTTGTGTTGGCTTCATATTAAGATGCCTCATCCGAACCGATTGCTGCGGCCTCCTTGCAGATGGCCGCAGTTTCTATTTTCAAGCAACCCAGGTTTCGACTATGAATCATACTCCGATGACTGTTCGCGGCGCTGAGAAGCTGCGCGAAGAGCTCGATTATCTCAAGACCGAGCTTCGTCCCCAGATTATCGAAGCGATTGCCGATGCCCGCGAGCACGGTGATCTGAAGGAAAACGCCGAATACCATGCCGCTCGCGAGCAGCAGGGGTTCTGTGAAGGCCGCATTCAGGAGATTGAAGCCAAGCTCTCCAATGCGCAGGTGATCGATGTCACCAAGATGACCAACAACGGCCGCGTGATTTTTGGCGCGACTGTGACTCTGCTCAAGAGCGAGACAGAGGAAGAGGTGGTTTACCGCATCGTGGGTGACGATGAGGCTGATATCAAACAGAACCTCATCTCTGTCAACTCCCCCATTGCCCGCGCCCTGATTGGCAAGGAAGTGGACGATGTCGCTATCGTCAAGACACCGGGCGGTGATGTGGAATACGAAGTACTGGAAGTCGCTTATATCTAAGCGAATGCTACAGACGATGAAACAGGGGGGCTGGCGCTCCCCTGTTTGTCTTTATCTATATGATTATTGATAAAAATCAGGACAGATACGCCTCGGTAAAGGCGTCCTGATGACGCTGAAACAGCCAGTGGCGCAGCCGTTCTATGTTGCTCTCGCTCATTTGAAAGCTCAGCGCCCAGGTGGCATGGTCGGCATTGGCTTTGATGCGCCTTACCAGTCGTCCCTGCAGTGGAAGAGGGGCCTCTTGCTCGATGCAGAGTTCGCCGTTGATGGGGGTATCGGCCACCATGTCGGTTGGCAAATTTTCCACGATGAGTCCATTGAGGGAGAGGCTGAGTACCTGAAACAGGCCCAGTTCGCTGCAAAGCTTGGCTTTTTGGGTGAGACGCCAGGCACGCGGTTGCGCAAATCCCAACTCCCTGATGACCGGTGCAGATAACCGGGGCTCGACGAAGCCATCTTCCCCTTGGGTAAAGCTCAGGGGAAAACGCAGCTGATGGCCTGCGAAGCGGGCTTCGAGTACAAGGTGTTCGGCTTTTTGCAGCAAGCCAAGCATGGGGGCATCGAGGTGACCACTCAGAACATGGGTGTCCTGATTGCTCCCCAAGTCCCGCAGCATGGCCAGCTCATCGTCGGTCAGAATAGGATGGTGAGCCATAATGCGTGTCCGGAAGTATTCATCGCAGGTTAAGGGCTTTGCGACTACTTTGGCAAGCGACTCGGGAAGAAGTGGAATAAGGAAAGAGCGATGCTCTTTCCTTTTACTTGCGGGGCAGCTGGATTTTGGGTTCGTTGGCTTGACGATAAATGGTCAGCACATGACCCATGCTTTGCACCTTGATTGAACCGGTTTCACGGACGATAGCATCCATAACCAGTTGTTTCATTTCGCGATCTTCAGAGGCAACCTTAACCTTGATCAGCTCGTGATGGTTCAGTGCCAGATCGATCTCGGCCAGTACACCTTCGGTCAGACCATGCTGACCCAGCAGGACGACAGGCTTGAGGCTATGGGCAAGGCCCTTGAGGTACTGTTTCTGTTTATTGTTGAGAATCATCGCAATTTCTTCATAAGTCAGGGTTGAAAGGGGCGTATTCTACCCCCACTTAGCCCTTAATACTAATAACCCTTGTGGTTTTTTAAAGTCGATTATCATGACCCAGAAAAAACGTTCCCCCAGTTCAACTCGCTGGTTAAAAGAACATTTCGACGATCAATACGTCAAAAAAGCCCAGAAAATGGGCCTGCGTTCTCGTGCTGTTTTCAAGATTGACGAGATCCAGGGCAAGGATCGCTTGCTGAAACATGGCATGACCGTAGTGGATTTGGGGGCAGCCCCCGGTGGTTGGTCCCAGTTTGCGGTTGAACAGGTTGGTGATTCGGGTCGCGTCATCGCATGTGACATTTTGCCGATGGATCCCATTGCCGGTGTCGATTTCCTGCAAGGGGACTTTCGGGAGGAAACTGTACTCGGCGCTTTGCTGGAGCGAGTGGGTCCCGACAAGGTCGATGTCGTGATGTCTGATATGGCGCCCAACATGAGCGGTACCCAGCAGGTGGATCAGGCTCGCGCCATGTATCTGGTCGAGCTGGCGCTGGACATGTGCAATCAGGTATTGCGTAGTGACGGCAGTTTCGTAGTGAAGGTGTTTCAGGGAGAGGGCTTTGATGCCTATCTCAATGAAATTCGTAAACTTTTCTCCGCTGTCAAAATTCGTAAACCAGACTCATCCCGCGCCAGATCACGGGAAGTCTACATTGTGGCTACCGGTTTTAAACTGTAGTACCCTAACCTTCATCGTTAACTGTCAGTCTGCGAGGTTACTGATTTGAGTGACATGGCGAAAAACTTAATCCTGTGGCTGGTCATCGCCGTCGTTTTGATGTCGGTGTTCAATAGCTTCAGCCCCAGCGATACCACCAGTCGCCAGCTGGACTATTCCAGCTTCGTTAAAGAGGTGACCCAAGAGCAGATCCGTGAAGTGCGGATGGACGGTAAGGTCATTAATGGCGTCAAGCGTACTGGTGAACGATTCACCACCATCATCCCTGCGCCGGATCCACAGCTGCTCAACGACATGCTCAATCACAATGTCAAAGTGATGGGCGAGAAGCCGGAAGAGCCGTCTCTGTTGACCTCTATCTTCATCTCCTGGTTCCCGATGCTGCTGCTGATCGGTGTCTGGGTCTTCTTCATGCGTCAGATGCAGGGCGGCGGTGGCAAAGGTGCCATGTCGTTCGGTAAGAGCAAGGCTCGCCTGATGAGCGAAGATCAGATCAAGACCACCTTTGCTGACGTTGCAGGTTGCGATGAAGCCAAGGAAGAGGTGAAGGAGCTGGTCGACTATCTGCGCGACCCGAGCAAATTCCAGAAACTGGGTGGCAAGATCCCGACCGGTGTGCTGCTGGTTGGTCCTCCCGGTACCGGTAAAACTCTGCTGGCCAAGGCCATTGCGGGCGAGGCCAAGGTGCCGTTCTTCACCATCTCCGGTTCCGATTTCGTGGAGATGTTCGTCGGTGTTGGTGCCTCCCGGGTGCGTGACATGTTCGAACAGGCCAAGAAATCTTCCCCCTGCATCATCTTCATCGATGAAATTGATGCGGTCGGTCGCCAGCGTGGCGCCGGTTTGGGTGGTGGTCACGATGAACGTGAGCAGACTCTTAACCAGATGCTGGTCGAGATGGATGGTTTTGAAGGCAATGAAGGCATCATCGTCATTGCTGCCACCAACCGTCCTGACGTACTGGATCCGGCACTGCTGCGTCCGGGCCGTTTCGACCGTCAGGTTGTGGTCGGTCTGCCTGATGTCCGTGGTCGCGAGCAGATCCTGAAAGTGCACATGCGCAAAGTTCCGCTGGCGGATGACGTCAATCCGGCACTGATTGCCCGTGGTACCCCCGGTTTCTCCGGTGCGGATTTGGCCAACCTGGTCAACGAAGCTGCCCTCTTCTCTGCCCGTGAGAGCCGCCGAGTGGTCTCCATGGCCGAGTTCGAGAAGGCGAAGGACAAGATCATGATGGGTGCGGAACGTCGCTCCATGGTGATGAAAGAGTCCGAAAAAGAGATGACTGCATATCATGAAGCCGGTCACGCCATCATTGGTCGTCTGGTTCCGGATCATGACCCGGTTTACAAGGTCTCCATCATTCCGCGCGGTCGTGCGCTGGGTGTGACCATGTATCTGCCGGAGCAGGATCGCTGGAGCCACTCCAAGCAGCATCTGGAGTCGATGATCTCCAGTCTGTATGGCGGTCGCTTGGCAGAAGAGCTGATCTACGGTGCCGAGAAGGTATCGACTGGTGCATCCAACGATATCGAGCGTGCCACCGATATCGCCCGCAAGATGGTGACCCAGTGGGGTATGTCCGAGCGTCTCGGCCCGATGCTCTACGCGGAAGAAGATGGCGAGGTGTTCCTCGGTCGCAGCATGGCCAAGGCCAAGCATATGTCCGACGATACAGCTCGCGTCATCGATGCCGAGGTCAAGCAGGTCATCGACCGCAACTACGCCCGTTCCAAGCAGATCCTGCTGGATAACATGGACGTGTTGCACAGCATGAAAGATGCGCTGATGAAGTACGAGACCATTGACGCCAAACAGATCGATGATCTGATGGCGCGTCGCGAGGTACGTGCTCCGAGCAACTGGCATGACGAGCACGGTGATACCCCGCAAGGCGGTTCCACTGTGGCTGCCGATGCCAAGCCTGCCGATGAGGCTGCACCGGTGGCGGATGTCACTATCGACAAAGCCAACGATGCTCCGGCCAAATAATTGTGACTCTCCAAACCCCGGGCTTGCCCGGGGTTTTTCTTTATCAGATGGACGTGAAAATGCAGTTAACCAGCAAGGGGCACAGCCTCTCCCTCGATCGTCCCCATGTGATGGGGATCCTCAATGTGACGCCCGACTCCTTCTCCGATGGCGGTAATTTCAACCAGTTTGAACGGGCAATGGCCCATGCGCGCCAGATGGTCTCTGACGGTGCGACCCTCATCGACATCGGTGGTGAGTCAACCCGCCCTGGTGCGCCCGATGTGAACGAGCAGGAGGAGCTGGACAGGGTCATTCCTGTTGTGGAGCAGATGGTTCGTGAGCTGGATGTGATGATCTCCCTCGATACCTCCAAAGCGGCTGTGATGCGGGAGGGTTGCAAGGCGGGTGCCCATCTGATCAACGATGTGCGGGCACTGCAAGAACCTGGAGCACTGCAAGCCGCGGCCGAAGCTCGGGTTCCGGTCTGTCTGATGCATATGCAGGGGCAGCCGAGAACCATGCAGGTCGAGCCGCACTATGAGGACCTGATCGGGGAGGTTCGCGCCTTCTTTGATGAGCGTATTGCGGCTTGTCTGGCGGTCGGGATCCGTCGTGAAGAGCTGTTGCTGGATCCGGGATATGGCTTTGGCAAAACCCTTGCACACAACTATCAGCTGTTGGCGGCTCAAAAGGAACTGCTTGATTATGGCTTGCCGCTATTGGTGGGGATGTCGCGAAAGTCTATGATAGGCAACCTGCTGGGCCGTCCGGTGGATGAGCGTCTGGCGGGCAGTCTGGCATGCGCCCTTATCGGCATGCAGCATGGGGCCCGCATCATCAGGGTACACGATGTTAGGGAGACCATGGACGCATTGCGCGTCGGTTGGCTGGCAATGACGGGACAAGATTTTATTTCCAGATAATAAAGAGAACAGACAATGGCAAGAAAGTATTTCGGTACCGATGGTGTGCGCGGCAAGGTTGGCGAATACCCGATCACCCCTGATTTTGTAATGAAATTGGGTTGGGCTGCCGGCAAGGTGCTCTCCAAGAAGGGCACCAAAAAGGTGCTGATTGGCAAAGATACCCGCATCTCCGGTTACATGCTGGAATCCGCGCTGGAAGCGGGGCTCTCTGCGGCAGGCCTCAAGGCCATTCTGATGGGACCGATGCCCACGCCGGCGGTTGCCTACCTGACTCGCACTTTCCGTGCCGAAGCTGGCATCGTCATCAGCGCTTCCCACAATCCCTTCTACGACAACGGCATCAAGTTCTTCTCCGCCGACGGCACCAAGCTGCCCGATGATGTCGAGCTGGCTATCGAAGCCGAGCTGGATCACGAGCTCAAGTGTGTCGAGTCGGCCGAACTTGGCAAAGCGGTGCGCATTGATGATGCCGCCGGTCGCTATATCGAATTCTGCAAGAGCACCTTCCCCTCCCACATGAATCTGGATGGGGTGAAAATGGTGGTCGACTGTGGCCACGGCGCCACTTACCACATTGCGCCGTCGGTTTTCCGCGAGCTGGGCGCTGAAGTTATCACCATGGGTTGTGCCCCGGATGGTCTCAACATCAACGATGGTGTCGGTTCGACTGCGCCTGACGCACTGGTTGCCAAGGTGCTGGAGTGCAAGGCTGATCTGGGGGTTGCTTTTGATGGTGATGGTGATCGTCTGATCATGGTCGACCATACCGGTTATCTCATCGACGGTGATGAAGTGCTCTATATCATCGCACGCGATGCTCTGCGCAATGGTCGCCTCAAAGGCGGTGTCGTCGGTACCCTGATGGCCAACATGGGTCTGGAGCTGGCGCTGCAAACCCTGGGTATTCCGTTTGCCCGTGCCAAGGTGGGTGACCGCTATGTGCTGGAGATGATGGAAGAGAAGGGCTGGCGTATCGGTGGCGAGAACTCCGGCCACATTATCTGTCTGGATCAAACCACTACGGGTGATGGCATCGTGGCCGCTTTGCAGGTACTTACCGCCATGCGCAGTGCCGAGATGCCGCTGGCCAAGCTGCGCTCCGGCATGAGCAAGTTCCCGCAGGTGCTGGTGAATGTTCGTTTTGCCGAAGGCAAGGATCCGCTGGCCGCTGATGCTGTCATGGCTGAGGTTGCCAAGGTGGAACAGGAGCTGGCTGGTCGTGGTCGCGTACTATTGCGTAAATCAGGTACCGAACCGCTAATCCGGGTCATGGTCGAAGGTGAGCATGAACAGCAGGTGCGTGACATGGCTCAGCGCATCGCCAAGCAGGTTGAATCGGCGTTTTAATGAACAATCAGGGCGGCTTTTTAGCCGCCCTGGTTGTATCTTGTTCAAACGATTCAAAAATTTAAAAATAGCACTTGTCAGCTGAGCATCCTCTGGATATTATCAGCCCCGCTTTCGCAAGGGAGTTGCCGATGGGACATCGCAAGCCGTTTGTAGCAGCCAACTGGAAGTTGCACGGTAGTAGGTCGCAGTTAGAGCAGTTTACGAGTCAGTGTCTGAACGGCGTTGACGGAAAAGTAGATGTGGTTCTCTGTCCTTCCCATGTGCATCTCGACTTTAGCGCTTCACTACTCAATGAGCAGAAGGTAATAAAGTTGGGGGCTCAGAATGTGAGTCAGCACGCTACTGGCGCTTACACCGGAGAAATCTCGTGTCAGATGCTGGTTGAGGCAGGGTGTCGTTACGTATTGGTAGGGCACTCCGAGCGCAGGCGTCTCTTTGGTGAGACCAGTTTTATCGTCGCAGAGAAGTTTGCGGCAGCCAGAGCGGCAGGCTTGATTCCCATCCTCTGTTTAGGTGAATCAGGTGCGGCGAGGCAGGCGAGAAGAGCCTTCGAGGTGATCGCTGAAGAGCTGGATATCGTCATAGAGAAAAATGGCGCGATGGCTTTCGATAATGCTATCATCGCCTACGAGCCGATTTGGGCTGTAGGTACAGGTAAATGCGCCACACCCGAGCAGGCACAAGAGGTTCATTCCTTTATACGTGGTCGCTTGGCGGAGGATACTCCGGTAATAGGTGAGAAAGTTAGAATCATCTATGGTGGGAGCGTAACGCCGAGCAACGCGAGAGATTTGTTTGCACAGCCCGACATTGATGGCGGACTGATTGGCGGAGCAAGCCTCGATAGCGATGCGTTTTTAGGAATTGTTGAAGCGGCAAAGGGTGCAAGTTAAATGTACGAGATTCTTTTAGTCGTTTATCTGCTGGTTTCACTAGCTCTGATTGGTCTGGTGATGATTCAGCAAGGTAAAGGGGCTGATATGGGCGCCTCCTTCGGCGCAGGGGCATCGAACACAGTATTCGGCTCCGGTGGTTCAGGCAGTTTCCTGACCAGAACAACAGCAATTTTGGCTACTCTGTTTTTCGTTATCAGCCTGGTGCTCGGCTCTATGTCCAGCAACAAGGTCAAGCAGGGTAGTGAGTGGGAAAATCTGCAACAAACCCAACAGGTTGAGCAGACCAAAGCGCCAGTGAAGAAAGATACTGACGTTCCCGAGTAAGAGTTTTGCCGTGGTGGTGGAATTGGTAGACACGCTATCTTGAGGGGGTAGTGCTCTAGGGTGTGCGGGTTCGAGTCCCGCCCACGGCACCAATTAAGCAGTGAGCTCGGGAAACCGAGTGTATTATAGCCAGTCAGTCTTGTATCGAGAGAGTGAAGTGGCTATAATCTCGCACGATTTCGGACGCGGGGTGGAGCAGCATGGTAGCTCGTCGGGCTCATAACCCGAAGGTCGTCGGTTCAAATCCGGCCCCCGCAACCAAATTTCACGCATTTCCTACGCTCAGGAAGGCGGTCGCTGCGAGGCGACAATCAGGGTAAAGCGCCAAGCCCCGATTTGACATCGGGGCTTTTTGTTATGTGCAATTTACTCTGAATCGATATCTATCTGGGCTTTATGCCCTTTTTTTGTTTTTCGGAGGGTGACTTTGGCTACGTTGGAACAACGTTTGACCGATCTGCTCGAGGCTCCGGTCGTTGCCTTGGGTTTTGAACTTTGGGGTATTGAGTTTATCCGTGCGGGTAAACACTCCACCTTGCGTGTCTATATCGACGGCGAGCAGGGTGTGACTGTCGAGAACTGTGCTGAGGTCAGCCATCAGGTTGGCGCCATCATGGACGTCGAAGATCCCATCACCGAGGAGTACTACCTCGAGGTGTCCTCCCCCGGCCTGGATCGTCCCCTGTTCAAGGTTGCCCATTTCGAAAAATACGTTGGCCAAGAGGCGGCGGTAACGCTTCGGATGGCAACAAACAACCGCCGCAAGTTCAAAGGCGTAATCAAAGCTGTGCAAGGCGACATGATCACCCTGACAGTAGATGGTAAGGACGACGTGTTGGCTTTCACCAATATCCAAAAAGCGAACATAGTGCCGAACTTTGGTTAACGAGGCTATCGGATATGAATAAAGAGATTTTGCTGGTCGTTGACGCAGTATCCAACGAGAAAGCGGTACCCCGCGAGAAGATCTTCCAGGCTCTGGAAACCGCGCTGGCGACTGCGACCAAGAAGAAATATGAAGGCGAGATTGAAGTTCGGGTTGAAATCGATCGCAAGACCGGTGACTACGACACTTATCGCCGCTGGGTAGTCATTGCGGATCAAGCCGCGATGGAGAACCCCTATGCTGAAATCACCCTGGAAGCGGCGCAGATCGATCAGCCGGAAATCCAGATCGGTGAGTATGTTGAAGACCAGATCGACTCTGTAACCTTCGACCGTATCACTACCCAGACCGCCAAGCAGGTCATCGTGCAGAAAGTGCGCGAAGCCGAGCGTTCACAAGTAGTTGATCAGTTTAAAGATAAAGAAGGCACCATCATCAGTGGTGTGGTCAAGAAGAGTAACCGCGACAACGTCATCTTGGATCTGGGCAGCAATGCTGAAGCCGTGATCTTCCGTGATGACATGCTGCCGCGTGAAACCTTCCGCCCGGGCGACCGTGTCCGTGGCCTGCTGTATGCAGTGCGTCCGGAAGCCCGTGGTTCCCAGCTGTTTGTCAGCCGTTCCAGCCCGGACTTCCTGAAAGAGCTGTTCCGTATCGAAGTACCGGAGATCGGTGAAGAGATGATCGAAATCATGGGCGCTGCCCGTGATCCGGGTTCCCGCGCCAAGATCGCGGTGAAGACCAACGATCGTCGCATCGACCCGATCGGTGCCTGTATCGGTATGCGTGGTGCCCGTGTGCAAGCTGTCTCCGCCGAGCTGAGCGGTGAGCGTGCAGACATCGTGCTGTACGATGACAACCCGGCCCAGTACGTGATCAATGCCATGGCACCTGCCGATGTGGCTTCCATCATCGTTGATGAAGACAACCACACCATGGATATCGCCGTGGAAGCTGCCAACCTGGCTCAGGCCATCGGTCGCAATGGTCAGAACGTGCGTCTGGCCTCCCAGCTGACCGGTTGGGAGCTGAACGTGATGACCGTTGAGGACATGCGTGCCAAGCACCAGGCCGAAAACGACCGCATCATGAACCTGTTCACCAGCACCCTGGACATCGACGACGATTTCGCCGGTCTGCTGATGGAAGAGGGCTTCTCTACCCTGGAAGAGATCGCCTTTGTACCGGTCAACGAGCTGCTGGCTATCGACGGTCTGGATGAAGACATGGTCGAAGAGCTGCGCAAGCGCGCCAAAGATGCCCTGACTACCAAGGCACTGGCCAAAGAAGAGTCTTTCGATGGCGTAGAGCCGTCCGAAGAGCTGCTCAATCTGAACGGTCTGAGCCGCGAACTGGCTTACGCTCTGGCGGGCCGTGGCGTGGGCACCCTGGAAGATTTGGCTGAGCAAGGTATCGATGACCTTGCTGATATTGAAGGGCTGACTGCCGAGAAGGCAGGTGAGCTCATTATGGCTGCTCGCAATATCTGTTGGTTCGGAGAAGAGCAGTCCGAGTAAGATCAAACGGAGGAAAATGAATGGCAGAAGTATCAGTCAAACAACTTGCCACTGACATCGACACACCGGTTGATCGTCTTCTCCAGCAGTTTGTCGATGCCGGTATCAGCAAGAGCAAGGCCGACGACATGGTCAGCGAGTCTGAGAAACAGGCTCTGCTGGCACACCTGAAGAAACAGCATGGAGGTGACGAGATCGCCGCTCCTGCCCGCATGACCTTGCAGCGCAAGACCAAGAGCACCATTAGTGTTCAGGGGACTGGCGGCAAGAACAAGGAAGTGCAGGTAGAAGTGCGCAAGTCTCGCACCTATGTAAGACGCTCGGCGCTGGAAGATGAACAGCGTCAGGCGGAAGCCGAGGAAACAGCGCGTTTGGAAGCAGAAGAAAAAGCTCGTCGCGAGGCCGAAGAGAAGGCTCGCCTCGAAGCTGAAGAGAAGGCTCGCCGTGAGGCTGAGCAAGCTCGTCGTGAAGCTGAGGAAAAGGCGCGGATCGAGGCACAATCAAAGGCTCGACAGGCTTCACAGCCCGCCAAAGCAGCCAGTAGCACAGCTCAGCAAGAGGCAGAAAAGATGGCCAAGCGCGAAGCAGAAGAACTGAAGCGCCAACAGGAACAAACAGCTTTGAAAAAAGCTGAAGAACTCGCCGCGAAGAAAGCCGAAGAGGCTCGTCTCATGGCGGAACAGAACGCAGCCCGCTGGGCCGAAGAAGAGGCCGCTCGCGCCAAAGAGAGCAGCGACTACCATCTGACCACCAACAAGCATGCGCAAGCCGCAGAAGACGAGTTGGATCGGAAAGAAGAGACCAGCCGCCGCACTGCCGCAGCTGCCAAGGCACCGAAGAAAGCCGGTCGTCGTGAAGATGATCGCGACTCTCGCAACCCGCGTGCCCGCAAAGGCAAGCGCGGCAAGGTCGCCATGCCGAACGCCATGAAGCACGGCTTCAACAAGCCGGCTGCCGTGGTGAACCGCGACGTCGTCATCGGCGAGACCATCACTGTGGCCGAGCTGGCCAACAAGATGGCCGTCAAGGGCGTTGAAGTCATCAAGGTGATGATGAAGATGGGGGCCATGGCCACCATCAACCAGGTGATCGACCAGGAGACCGCTCAGCTGGTCGCCGAGGAGATGGGTCACAAGGTTGTGCTGCGTCGTGAGAACGAGCTGGAAGAGGCGGTACTGTCCGATCGTGACGAGACCTCCGAAGCCAAGCCGCGCGCACCGGTCGTAACCATCATGGGTCACGTTGACCACGGTAAGACCTCGCTGCTCGACTACATTCGTAAAGCCAAGGTTGCTGCTGGCGAAGCCGGTGGTATTACCCAGCATATCGGTGCTTACCACGTCCAGACTGACAGTGGCATGATCACCTTCCTAGATACCCCGGGTCACGCGGCGTTTACCTCCATGCGTGCTCGTGGTGCCAAGGCGACCGATATCGTTGTTCTGGTTGTTGCAGCTGACGACGGCGTGATGCCGCAAACCATCGAAGCTATCCAGCACGCCAAGGCTGCCGGTGTGCCGCTGGTTGTTGCGGTCAACAAGATCGACAAGCCGGAAGCGGATCCGGATCGCGTCAAGACCGAACTGGCCCGTTACAACGTCATGTCCGAAGATTGGGGTGGAGACTGCCAGTTCGTGCACGTGTCCGCCAAGTCTGGCGAAGGCATCGACGACCTGCTGGAAGCCATCCTGATCCAGGCTGAAGTTCTGGAGCTGAAAGCGGTGGTTGATGGCATGGCCAACGGCGTCGTGATCGAATCCTTCCTGGATAAAGGTCGTGGTCCGGTTGCGACCGTACTGGTACAAGAAGGTACTCTGCGTCAGGGCGACATCGTTCTGTGTGGTCTCGAGTACGGCCGTGTTCGCGCCATGCGTGACGAACTGGGTCGCGAGATCAAGGAAGCGGGTCCGTCCCTGCCGGTGGAAATTCTGGGTCTGTCCGGCGTTCCCTCTGCCGGTGACGAAGCCACCGTTGTCCGTGACGAGAAGAAAGCCCGTGAAGTGGCGCTCTATCGTCAGGGCAAGTTCCGCGAAGTCAAGCTGGCTCGCCAGCAGAAGGCCAAGCTGGAAAACATGTTCGCCAACATGACCGAAGGCGAAGTGTCCGAAGTGAACGTGGTGATCAAGGCCGACGTACAAGGTTCTGTGGAAGCGATCTGTGATGCGCTGGTCAAACTCTCCACCGACGAAGTGAAGGTGAAGATTGTGGGTTCCGGCGTAGGTGGTATCACCGAAACCGATGCGACCTTGGCTGCTGCTTCCAGCGCCATCCTGGTTGGTTTCAACGTCCGTGCCGACGCATCTGCGCGCAAGGTCATCGAATCCGAGAGCCTGGATCTGCGTTACTACTCCGTCATCTATGACCTGATCGACGAAGTGAAGCAGGCCATGAGCGGCAAGCTGGCCCCTGAGTATCGTCAGGAGATCATCGGTCTGGCCGAAGTGCGCAGCGTCTTCAAGTCTCCGAAGTTCGGCGCCGTTGCCGGCTGTATGGTTACCGAAGGTGTGGTCAAGCGTTCCAACCGTATCCGCGTTCTGCGTGACAACGTGGTTATCTATGAAGGCGAGCTGGAATCCCTGCGCCGCTTCAAGGATGACGTCAACGAAGTTCGCAACGGCTACGAGTGTGGTATCGCGGTCAAGAACTACAACGACGTGCGCGAAGGCGACCAGATCGAAGTTTACGAGACTGTTGAAATCCAACGGACTCTGTAAGCCGAGAGTTAGACAAAATAGGGGGCCGCGGCCCCCTTTTATCGCAGGATAGAATATGGCCAGAGAATTCAGCCGGACCCGTCGGGTCGGACAGCAGATCCAGCGTGAAATCGCGCTGATCCTGCAGCGCGAGGTGAAAGACCCGCGCATCGGCATGGTGACTGTTTCCGATGTGGAAGTGTCCCGTGACCTCAACTATGCCAAGATTTACGTCACCTTCTTGCAGCTGGAAAATGATGCCGAGCGCATCAAGGAAGGCTTGCAGGGTCTGACCGAAGCAGCCGGATATATCCGTAGTCTGCTGGGCAGTGCCATGCGTCTGCGCGTGGTGCCCGAGCTGCGTTTCTACTACGACCAGACCCTGGTCGAGGGGATGCGTCTCTCCAACCTGGTGACCAACACTGTGCGTGAAGACAAGCGTCGCATGGCCGAATCCGGCCGTGATGAAGAAGCTGAATCCGCACCGGATGACACGACTGAGGATAAAGCCTGAGATGACCCGAAGACGTCGTTTCAAGGGCCGTGATGTGCACGGCATTCTGCTGCTGGACAAGCCGACCGGCCTGACCTCCAACGATGTGTTGCAGAAGGTCAAGCGCATCTACAATGCCGCCAAGGCCGGTCACACCGGCGCACTGGATCCGCTGGCGACCGGTATGCTGCCGATCTGCCTCGGCGAGGCCACCAAGTTCTCCCAGTATTTGCTGGAAGCGGACAAGCGCTATGAGGTGACCGCCAAACTGGGCGAGCGCACCAACACCAGCGACTCTGATGGTGAGGTGGTCTCCACCCGTCCGGTGAACGTGGCTGTCGGTACCCTGATCGAGGCGCTGGACCAGTTCCGTGGCCCCATCATGCAGGTGCCCTCCATGTACTCCGCGCTCAAGCACAACGGCCGTCCGCTCTACGAGTATGCCCGCGAAGGCATCGAGATCGAGCGAGAAGCCCGTCCCATAACCGTATTCGAGCTCAAACTGCTGAGCTTTGAAGGTGATGAAGTGCGCCTTGAAGTGCACTGCAGCAAGGGCACCTACATCCGCTCTCTGGTGGATGATCTGGGTGAAGTGCTGGGCTGTGGTGCCCACGTGACCCAGTTGCGCCGTACCCAGGTGGCCAGCTATCCGTACGAGCGGATGCTGACTCTGGAGCAACTCGAGTGCATCTTCGAGCAGGCCAAGGCCGAGAGCATCCCGCCGCGCGAGCAGCTGGATCCGCTGTTGCTGCCGATGGACACCGCCGTAGCAAGTTTGCCCGAGGTGAACATGCTGGCGGTTGTGGCTGCCTATGTGAATCAGGGCCAGGCCGTGCAGGTAGCGGGTGCGCCGCAAAGCGGTCAGGTTCGCATGACGGTCGGCCCGGAGCGCGAGTTCATCGGGGTTGGCGAGATTGATGATGATGGCCGCGTCGCTCCCAAGCGACTGGTGCGTTATCACGACGAGGAGTGATCCTCAGGCGGTATCAGGGCGTCTTTCCCGTTTCGCCTCTTTATCGTTGCGAAAAGGGGCGGGGACGATTATGATACCGCCCTCATTTCACGGCTGAATTAGAGATTGGCTGTGAACCTTTAAACACTCTACTGGAGTATTACCATGTCTCTAAATGCTGAGATCAAAGCTCAAATCGTTGCTGACAACGCTCGTTGCGCCAACGACACCGGTTCCCCCGAAGTGCAAGTTGCCCTGCTGACTGCCCAGATCAACCATCTGCAAGGTCACTTCAAAGAGCACTCCAAGGACCACCACGGTCGTCGCGGTCTGCTGCGCATGGTTTCCCAGCGTCGTAAGCTGCTGGACTACCTGAAGCGTAAAGATTCCGAGCGTTATGCTGCTCTGATCGCCAAGCTGGGTCTGCGTCGTTAATCGACCATCAGATTTCGCGAAAAAGGGGAACCGTCAGGTTCCCCTTTTTTATTGCTCTTCAAGCCGTTGCCTGCTTCACAGAATTCGCGTCGCCGCTTACCTTTTGCATCGAATCAAGTATACTTGTGCGCGAATTTAAAGAGCCAAATTGTAAAAAGGAAATTCACGTGAATCCTATTGTAAAGTCATTCCAGTACGGTCAACACACCGTCACTCTGGAAACCGGTGTGATGGCCCGTCAAGCCACTGCGGCCGTTATGGTCAGCATGGACGATACCTGCGTATTTGTGACCGTAGTCGGCAAGAAAGAGGCCGATCACGGCCGTGATTTCTTCCCGCTGACCGTCAACTACCAGGAGCGTACCTATGCTGCTGGTCGTATCCCGGGTGGTTTCTTCCGTCGTGAAGGCCGTCCGAGCGA
This sequence comes from Aeromonas sp. s12, assembly GCF_040907925.1. Taxonomy (NCBI): domain Bacteria; kingdom Pseudomonadati; phylum Pseudomonadota; class Gammaproteobacteria; order Aeromonadales; family Aeromonadaceae; genus Aeromonas; species Aeromonas sp. s12. The sequence goes on from NZ_JBFOCT010000011.1 coordinate 218,764, forward strand.
AGGCGAGACCCTCATCTCCCGTCTGATCGACCGTCCTATTCGTCCGCTGTTCCCGGAAGGCTTCCTCAATGAGGTTCAGGTCGTTGCGACCGTCATGTCCGTGAATCCGGCCGTATCCCCCGACATCGTTGCCATGATCGGTGCCTCTGCTGCACTGGCCATCTCCGGTATCCCGTTTGGCGGCCCGATCGGTGCTGCTCGCGTGGGTTACATGAACGGTCAGTATGTGCTGAACCCGACCACCACCGAACTGCCGCAGAGCGATCTGGATCTGGTGGTTGCCGGTACTGCCAACGCGGTACTGATGGTTGAGTCCGAAGCGGCCATCCTTTCCGAAGAGGTAATGCTGGGTGCCGTTGTGTACGGTCACGAGCAGATGCAGACCGTGATCAATGCGATCAACGAGTTTGCCGCTGCCGTCGGCACCAAGCCGTGGGACTGGACTCCGCCTGCCGTCAACGAAGCTCTGAAAGCCAAGGTTGCCGAGCTGGCGAGCGCCGAACTGGGTGAAGCCTACCGCATCACCGAGAAGGCTGTTCGTTACGAAACCATCGCGGCCATCAAGGGTCGTGTGGTTGAGCAAGTTATCGCTTCCGGTGTGGAAGAAGATGCCAAGAAGATCGGCGAAGAGTTCCACAGCCTGGAAAGCCGCATCGTTCGTGGTCGCGTAGTACGTGGTGAGCCGCGTATCGATGGTCGCGATCCGGAAATGATTCGCGCCCTGAGCGTAGGTACCGGTATTCTGCCCCGTGCTCACGGCTCTGCCCTGTTCACCCGTGGTGAAACTCAGGCCATCGTGGTCGCCACTCTGGGGACCGAGCGTGATGCCCAGAACATCGACGAGCTGACCGGCAACCGTGCCGATCGTTTCATGCTGCACTACAACTTCCCGCCATACTGTGTCGGTGAGACCGGCATGATGGGTAGCCCGAAGCGTCGTGAAATCGGTCACGGCCGTCTGGCCAAGCGCGGCGTTGCTGCCGTGATGCCGAGCGCCGCCGAGTTCCCGTACGTGGTGCGCGTGGTCTCTGAAATCACCGAATCCAACGGCTCCTCCTCCATGGCGTCTGTTTGTGGTTCCTCTCTGGCGCTGATGGATGCCGGTGTGCCGATCAAGGCCTCCGTTGCCGGTATCGCCATGGGTCTGGTGAAGGAAGAAGAAGGTTTCGTCGTGCTGTCCGACATCCTGGGTGACGAAGATCACCTGGGCGACATGGACTTCAAAGTAGCCGGTACCACCGAAGGTGTGACCGCGCTGCAGATGGACATCAAGATCGAAGGCATCACCAAAGAGATCATGGAGATTGCGCTGAAGCAAGCTCGTGGCGCTCGTCTGCACATCCTGAAAGTGATGGATGAAGCTATCCAGGCTCCGCGTGCCCAGATCTCCGATTTTGCACCGCGTATCCACACCATCAAGATCAATCCTGAGAAGATCAAGGACGTGATCGGTAAGGGTGGTTCCGTGATCCGTGCGCTGACCGAAGAGACCGGCACCAACATCGAGCTGGATGATGACGGTACTGTACGTATCTCCGCCGTGGCCAACGAAGCCGCCATGGAAGCGATCCGTCGCATCGAGGCTATCACCGCCGAGATCGAAGTGAACCGCATCTATGAAGGTAAAGTTGTTCGTCTGGCCGATTTCGGTGCATTCGTCAACATTCTGCCGGGCAAAGATGGTCTGGTACACATCTCCCAGATCACCGATGCTCGCGTGCAGAACGTGGCTGACCACCTGACAATCGGTGACGTGGTCAAGGTGAAGGTACTGGAAGTGGACCGTCAGGGCCGTGTACGTCTCTCCATCAAGGAAGCGAACGCCCCGACCGAAGCAGCTGCACCTGCTGCTGACGCCGCTCCGGCCGCTGAAGAAGCGCCTGCTGCAGAGTAATCTACTCGCCTGATACCGGATTGGTTCCGGTTGATGTAAAAAGTCCGGCTCCCCAATGGGAGCCGGACTTTTTTATGGGCAAAACGCGCGATAAGGGATTACTTGCCGAGGATGGCGTACTGCATCTCTTGTAAGGGGAGCACATGGCGGGCGGCTCCCAGCTTGATCGCCTCCTTGGGCATGCCAAAGACCACGCAGGATGCCTCATCCTGGGCATACGTGTTGGCACCCGCATCCAGCATCTCGCGCAATCCCCGGGCTCCGTCATCCCCCATGCCGGTCATGATGATGCCGGTGGCATTCTTGCCGGCATATTTTGCAACGGAGCGAAACAGCACATCCACCGAGGGGCGATGGCGGTTGATAAGCGGCCCGTCGACTACCTCGACGTGATAGTAGGCACCGCTGCGTTTGAGCAGCATATGCTTGCCGCCGGGGGCAATCAGCGCCAACCCCGGTATCACCCGGTCATTGTTTCTCGCCTCCCGTACTTCTATCTGGCAGACCCCGTTCAGGCGTTCGGCAAACATGGCGGTAAATTTTTCCGGCATGTGCTGCACGATGACAATGCCGGGGCTGACCCGGGGCAAGGCAGTCAGCACGGCTTCCAGCGCCTGGGTGCCGCCGGTCGAGGTGCCGATGGCGATGAGCCGCTCTGTGGTTTGTGCCATGGCGTGCTGGTTGGGCGCCAGCATGGCATCCGCGTTGAGTTTGGTGCTGACCGGCACAGATGAGGGCTTGCCCACGCGCTTGAGGTTGGCCTGGGCCGCAGCACGTACCGCCATCGCCAGGTCGTGGGCAGATTCTTGCAGAAAGCTTTTTATCCCCATGGTCGGTTTGGTGATGATGTCCACCGCGCCGGCAGCCATTGCCTGCAGGGTGGTCTCGGCCCCCTTTTCGGTGAGGGAGGAGCAGATCACCACCGGGGTGGGATGCTCTGCCATGATCTTGGTGAGAAAAGTGATGCCATCCATACGGGGCATCTCCACATCGAGCACGATAACGTCAGGCCACTCTTTCTTCAGTTTTTCCTGTGCAAACAGGGGATCCGATGCCGTGGCGATCACCCGGATATCAGGCTCCTGCTCCAGCACTGCTTGCAATACCTGTCTGACCACGGCGGAATCATCCACCAGCATGACCCGGATCTGCTTCATTCTCGCGACTCCCGTTGATGTGGCAGACGATGATGGCGGAGCCAGACACTGCCGTTGCTGAGCTCAAAGAGCAAGCTTCGGTGGCCGCTATGGCCAAGATGATGAGCCTTGATATCAAGGCCAAGGTGTCGGGTCAGCTGCCAGGCTGCCTGAATATTTTTGGCGGCGACATTGTTGTCGCTCTGTGCGTATTGAGGCTCGGTAAACATGTTGCCACCCCCGAACAACTTGGCCTCATATTCATGGATAGGGGCGGGATAGTGACTGGCCGCTTGCAGCAGCAAGGCGAGGGCCTCATCGGCATAGCGCCCATCCAGCTTGGTTGAGGGATTGCGCCGACTTGGCAGCATGTAGTGACACATTCCTCCCTGTTTCTGCTCCGGATGCCACAATGTGATGGCAATACAGGAGCCCAGTACGGTTCTGACCACCACATCCTCCTTGCCAAAGAAGAGCTCTCCTGGTTGCAGGATCACCTCCCGTGCCATGACTTATCTCTTCTGATAGATGGAAGGAGAGACAAGCTGCAGGCCGTGGTGCAGGCCATGTAGGCTCTCGGCGTGGCTCACCAGCAGGTAGCCACCGGGTTTGAGTCTGGGTACCAGCCGCTGCAAAACTTGCCCTTTGGTCTCCTTGTTGAAGTAGATCATCACGTTTCTGATGAAGATGACGTCAAACATGCCGATGTCTGGCAGATCCTGATTGAGGTTGATCTGCATGAACTGCACCTTGTCCCGCAACTTGCGATCGATGATGAAGATGCCCTCCTGCAGGCCCACACCCTTGAGGCAATATTTCATCAAAAAGGGCAGTGGAATATTTTGCGCCCGCTCGATGGGGTAGCGACCGCTCATCGCCTGTTCCAGTACCCGGGACGAGATATCGGAGGCCAGGATCTCCCAGTTGAAGGTGCTGCGTTTTTCCGCGAGGGTCATGGCCAGACTGTAGGGCTCCTCGCCAGATGAACTGGCGGCACTCCAGACTCGCAGCGATTGCTCTGGCGGGAGGGTTGAGACTATCTCCCGCGTCAGAAACTCGAAGTGTTTGGGCTCCCTGAAAAAGTAGGTTTCGTTGGTGGTAAGGAGATCGAGCGCCAGCTGCAGTTCGCTGCTGCGATCGTTCATGATGAGCTGGAAGTAGTCGTCATAACTATCCAGCTCATAGTGGCAGAGTCGCTTCGCCAGGCGGCTGGCTACCAGCGCCTTCTTGGCCGGAGACAGCTCTATCCCCGCCGTTTGATGAAGCCAGCGTTGGAAACGGGAGAACTCATCATCATGCAGCTGGGTTTGATACAAAAACTATCCCTCTACCTGTGTTGTCGGAGATGGGAGAGGCAACGCCTCTCCCGTGACTAGAACCGGACAAAATCGCCATCGCCCGTGGGGCGTTGGACTGTGGTGGCTCGTTCCCGACTGTTGGCCGTGCTCTCGTTCATAAAGCGACCTCGGGTATTGGGGTGAAGATGCGAGGTGGCTGCTTTACCTTCTTTGGTGTGGGCCTCCAGGGTAAAGAACTCCATGGCCAGCTGCAGCTGTTCAGCCTGGCTGCTCATCTCTTCTGCTGTGGCAGCCAGCTCTTCGCTGCAAGAGGCATTCTGCTGGGTAACCTGACTCAGCTGGTTCATGGCCTGATTGATCTGGCTGACACCGGTGGATTGCTCAACCGAAGCGGCACTGATCTCCTGAACCAGATCCGAGGTCTTGTTGATTGAGGGCACCATTTGATCGAGCAGGCGACCTGCTTTTTCCGCCATCTCGACACTGCTGGAGGCCAGCTCGCCAATCTCCTGTGCTGCCACCTGGCTGCGTTCGGCCAGTTTGCGCACTTCTGCCGCCACTACGGCAAAGCCTTTGCCGTGATCGCCTGCCCGCGCCGCTTCGATAGCTGCGTTGAGTGCCAACAGATTGGTCTGGTAGGCGATGTCATCGATGATGCCAATCCGTCTGGCGATCTGCTTCATGGCATCCACAGTCAGTTTGACCGCTTCTCCTCCCTCTACGGCCTCTTTGGCTGCCTTGCTGGCCATGCCATCGGTGACCTGGGCATTGTCGGTATTCTGGTTGATGCTGGCGCTCATCTGCTCGATGGAAGCGCTGGTCTCCTCCATGCTGGAAGCTTGTTCACTGCTGGATTGGCTGATCGACTGGGCGGTCGCGCTTACCTGCTCGGCGGCACTGGAGAGGTTGTCAGAGGCGCCGCGCACTTCGGTGACGATGTTGGTGAGCGAAGCGATGGTCTTGTTGAGCGCATCCTTGGTGGTGCCAAACACGCCAGGGTAGTCCGCCTCAATCTGTTGGGTCAGATCACCTTTTGCCAAACATTGCACGACCCGGATGACGTCGTTGAGGGTGCTGTCGATCACTTCGGCAATCTGGTTGATCCCTTCTCCCATCGCCTGAAAGAAGCCGCTCTTGCCAGCAAGTTCCATCCTGCGGTGCAGCTCGCCATTGATCACGGCCTGCACAATGTCGGACATCTCTTTCTCTATCATCACCTCCTTGGTTCTGTCGGCCCATTCGACCACGGATCCCAACCGTTCTCCGGTATCGTTGAAGACCGGATTGGCGATCAGGGAGAAGGTGCGCCCCCCCAGCTGTATCTGGGTGCGGTAGGTGCTGTTGAGTTTGGCCAGCATGGCGCGCTGATGGCCGGGATTTTTATGAAAGCTGTCGATGTTGGCGCCCATCAGCTGATTGGCGTTGAAGCTGTATAGCTCTTTCTTGATGTCGGTCTCGGCCTGATTGAGCATGCCGGTCACTGCCTCGTTCATATAGATAATGTCGAGGTTGGTATCGGCAATCATCACGTTGGTGCTGGCGCAGTCGAGTGCTTTGCGAACCAGCTGGTTCTCATGGAGCAGCACCTGGTTCTTTTTAATGTCGTTGCGGCTCTGTTCCAGCTTGTCGCTGAGCAAGGTGACCACCTCGTTGATGGCATGTCCTACTTCACGCAAGGGGCTATCCATACCGGAAAGATCGAGTGGTGCTGGAACCTGCTCTGCCAGGACTGCGTGTTGCAGCTGGCCGATTGCGTCGAGTAACTGGGTCCGCTGCCTCACTTCGGTGGCATTGTCTCCGAAGAGTTTTCCTAAGAGTGATTGGGTCATGAGCGTTTCCTTATGCTGCATGTCGTGGAGTATGGAGGCCTGTTCAGGAGGGTTGCAGGTTGCCTTGTGGCAACCTTGCCTGTGGCTGGGCCAGTTCGTTGAGTTGAGCCATCTCATCGAGTGACAACACTTTCCCGGTATCGATGAGGATGACGAATTTTCCGTTGACCTTGCCCATGCCGCTGATGAAATCGGCCCGGATGCGGGCACCAAAACTGGGTGGGGGTTCGATATCTGCTTGTGGGATACCCAGTACTTCCGATACGGAATCCACCACAACGCCAATATCCTGACCTACAGGTTCATCGCCCTGCGGGGCCATCCCCTCAATAATGACGATGCAACTGCGGCGAGTGATGACCGAAGGTGCATTGCCAAAGCGGGCATTCAAGTCTACGACCGACACTACCGCTCCTCTGAGGTTGATTACGCCGCGAATAAAACCCGGCATCATTGGAACCGGAGTGATATTGCCGTATTCGATGATCTCTTTGACCCCCAGAATATTGATGGCGAACATCTCGTTGTTGATCAGAAATGTCAGGTACTGGGCATCGCCACTGCTCTCGTCAGCGGCCGCTGATGGCACCGTGATGTCGGTGGATGTATGCATGGTCGCCTCCGGTTAAAAGCGGACAAAATCCGCGTCATCAATGGAATGGGATGATGGTTGATTGGGCTGGCTGGCCCGTTGTGGAGGGGCGATGAAACTGCCTCTGGGAGGCATGCCCTTGTGGCCGGTTTCATGGGGCCTGGTGTTGAGCTGCGCACTTTTCTCCAGAGCAAAAAAGGCCATGGTTTGCTGCAGTTCGCTGGCTTGTGAACTCATCTCTTCGGCCGTGGCTGCCAGCTCCTCGCTGCTGGCTGCATTCTGCTGTGTCACCTGATTAAGCTGGTTCATGGCCAGACTGATCTGGTTGGCTGCACTGGCCTGTTCGCCTGAGGCGGCATTGATCTCTTGTACCAGGTCAGAGGTCTTGCGAATGGAGGGGACGATCCTCTCCAGCAGGTTGCCAGCCCGCTCTGCCTTGCTGACGCTGTCGGAGGAGAGCTCACCAATCTCTTGTGCTGCGATCTGGCTGCGCTCTGCCAGTTTTCTCACCTCGGCAGCAACCACCGCGAAGCCTTTGCCATGCTCCCCGGCGCGAGCCGCCTCGATGGCGGCGTTGAGGGCAAGCAGGTTGGTTTGGTAGGCAATGTCGTCGATGATGCTGACTTTCTTGGCGATTTGCTGCATGGCGGTCACCGTCTGTTGAACGGATTGGCCCCCTTCGGTGGCCTCCAGCACCGAGTTGCTGGCCATGCTGTCGGTGATCTTGGCGTTCTCGGTGTTCTGATTGATGCTGGCGCTCATCTGCTCGATAGAGGCGCTGGTCTCTTCAACGCTGGCTGCTTGCTCACTGGTGGCCTGGCTCAATGCCTGCGCAGTGTTGCTCACCTGATTGGAGGCATTGGTCAGGTTGTCGGCGGCGTTGCGTACCTCTTCGATGATATTGGTCAGCGCTGTTATGGTCCGGTTGAGGCCGTCTTTGGTCTGGCCAAAAATTCCTGGGTAGGGCTCATCGATCCGTTGGGTCAGATCCCCCTTGGAGAGCGCGGTGGCGATGCGCATCACATCTTCCAGGCTGGTATCTGTCACATGGGAGAGGCGATTCAGCAGCTCGGATACCCGCTTGATATATCCCTGACGATCCTCTAGGGCAATCTTGTGGCTGAAGTCGCCCTGTTCGACAGCGGCAGTGACCAAGGTCTCGATATCCGTGATCAAGGCACCCAGTTTCTTGACCATGTTATCCATCGCCATCAAGAGCTGACCCGCTTCATCGTTGGACTCTATCCGGATCGATACATCCAGATTGCCCTCAGCCAGACTATTGGCCACGCGCAGAGCTTGTTCGATGGGGGTGATGATGCTTTTGATCAGCAAGGTGCCAAACCCGGCTGCGAGTGCGATGCCGACCGCGATAACCACCGCCATGGTTATCAGCATCACGTCATACCAGGATTGCGCTGCGGTATATTCCGACTTGGCCACATTGAGCTGCAGGTTGACCAGCTCGGTGATTTTGTTGCCTATCGGGTCGATGGAGCCATAGAGGGCACCGTCAAAATTGTTCAGCATGCCAGTAATCATGCCGTGCTGGGTGGCGAGGTATTTCTCCAGCTTGCCAATATCGGTATCGGCCGCGTTGAACAGGGTTGTCGCCTCGGCTGACAAACGCTGTTCATCTGGTGTGAGAGTGGTGGACTGGTAGTGATGCCACTCGTTTTTGATTGTCTGCTGTGCCTGTTGTATCTGCTTCAAAGCCTCTTCTGCCGGGATCAGCCCCGCATTGGCCTTGTTGAGGTTGTCGATGATCGAGACGGCATAGCTGTCGGAGATGGTCTTCAGCTGCTTGAGGGGAACCACCCTGTCGTTGTAAACGCGCTGCAACCCGGTATTGCTGCTCTGCATGTTGTATAACCCGAGGCTGCCAACAGCCAGCAGCAGCAGGCAGAGCATGCAGAGCAGTACAATAAGACGCAATTTGATGGTGGAATTTTTTAACATGATGGTCCCCTCAGTTGATGCTGGATTGAGGCAGGTTGCGCGACACTGTCAACCTGTTGAGCTGACAGGATTCCTGAGTGATTGCGTGCTGGATCAGCGAAGGAATGTCGAGGATCAGGGCGACCTCTCCCCCCCCCAGAATGGTTGAACCACTGATGCCTTGCAGGCGCTGGAACAATTTCCCCAACGGCTTGATGACGGTCTGGAATTCTCCCAGCAGTTCATCCACCACCAGTCCGGATTTTTTGCCTGCATGGCTGACCACGACAATGTTCTCGCGCCTCCCCTTGCTACCATTGGTATCGAAGTAGTGTTGCAGGCGGATAAAGGGCAGCACCTCGCCACGCAAATTGATGTAATTGCGACCCTGGGTATCGGCCAGTGCACTCTGGGTCAATTCAACGCACTCGATCACCATATCGAGGGGTATGACGTAGTGGGTGTCGCAGACTCGCACCAGGAAGCCGTCGATGATGGCAAGGGTAAGCGGCAGGCGGATCTGCACACGGGTTCCTTTTCCCGGGATGCTGTCCAGATCGACCGTGCCGCGCAGGGCAGTGATGTTGCGTTTGACGACATCCATGCCCACCCCGCGACCGGAAAGGTTGGTTATCGCCTCGGCGGTAGAGAATCCCGGCTCGAAGATCAGGTTGTATATCTCCTGATCCGTCAGCGTGGTGGTTGGGCTGATCAGACCGCGCTCGATGGCTTTTTGCTGGATCCTGGCTTTGTTGAGACCAGCTCCATCATCCCGAATTTCGATGACGATACTGTTGGAGTCGTGATAGGCATTAAGATTCAGGGTGCCACGGGGGGATTTGCCTGCCAGCAGCCGTTGCTCTGCCGATTCGATGCCGTGATCCATCGAGTTTCTGACCAGATGCATCAGCGGATCGCCGATCTTCTCTACCACCGATTTGTCCAGTTCAGTCTCGGCTCCGGAGATCACCAGAGTGATATCCTTGTTCAGTTCCTGACTGACATCGCGCACCACCCGCTGGAAGCGGTTGAAGGTATCGCCGATAGGCACCATTCGCAGGCGCAGTGCACTGTCGCGGATCTCTTCCACCAGCATGGCAATGACTGAGGTGGCTTCCTGCAGTTGGCTTTCGCGGGTGCGTTGGGCCAGCAGATTGGCTCCTGAACTGGCGACTACCAGCTCCCCGACCAGATTGATTAGATCGTCCAGCTTGTCGGCATGCACCCTGACGTAACGGCCCTCTTTGCTCTTGCTCTCCTTGGTCTGGTTCTGTTTTTTCAGGGCGGCATCGACGACGGCTTCGTTGACGGCACCCTGCGCAATCAGGATTTCTCCGAGTCTGGGCGCTTGTTCTGCCGGGGTCGCTTGTTGTGCCTGCAGACCGCTGGCTAACTCCTCTGCAGTCAGGGCGCCGGTGTTGACCAGCAACTGCCCCAGCATGGCGCTATCTTCCGGCAGTGACTCGATCAGGTTGATGAACTCGGCGATCTTGCTGTGGGGCGGCAAGATGGTGATCTGGCAGTCATCTCTGACAAATTCAAAGACATCGCTGATGGCTGCCTTATCTGCCTGCGAGTCGAAGTCTATCTCGTAGCCGAGATAGCAATTCTCCGGATCGAACTGTTCCCAATCTGGTAGCGCCTGATGGATGGTCTCCACTGAACATATGGTTCCGAGGGTGCCGAGATAGCGCAGAAATGCGGCCGGATCCATGCCATTGCGCAGCACATCGGGGCCAAAACGCAGGGAGATATGCCACAGGGAGGCGGAGCTGGTAATTCCTCCCTCTTTTTCGATCTTGGGTTCCGGCGTATGCACAGTATCTGGCAGCGTGGCATGGGGGACGCACTGATGGCGGGTGAGGGTGAGCCTCAGCCGTTCATCCTGGTTGGCATCGCCCTCGCTTAACGTGCTGCCCTGCTCTGCAACGACACTGATGAGCGTCTGGATGTGGTCACAGCTCTCCAGCAGATCCTTGATCAGAGGAGAGGTGACGGTGAGCTGCTGATTGCGGATCTGGTCGAGCAGATCCTCGACGATATGGGTAAACCCGACGATTGGTTGCAGACCAAACAGGCCAGCCGACCCCTTGATGGTATGAGCAGCACGGAAGATGGCACCAATCAGCTCGCTATTGTCAGGGTCAGATTCCAGTGATAGAAGGGCTGACTCCATCTCTTCAAGCAACTCGCGTGCCTCGGCGATATAGGTTTGTAAAGCCTGATCAAGATCGATGCTCACGGTGACTCCTTGTCATGGTGGCTCAGGGCCGTTCGCCATGGGTGATGAGGGTGGGGTCGCCAAAAAAGGCCGAGAGCTGGCAGAGCTCCAGCAGTTCAAGCACAACATGGCTGTGCCAGACCAGTGCCAGGGAGGTGCCCTGCTGCAGAGCGGTTTTCTTCGCTGCCAGCAGCAGTTGCAGCCCGGCGCTGTCTATCTCGGATACCGTTGCCAGATTCAGCTCCAGTTCGTTCCCCTGATGCAATAAGGGTGAGAGAGCATCTTTCAGCTCGCTGACTGTATAAATGGTGATCTCGTCCGGCATGGTCACCACTACCTTGTTGTCGAGTAGCTCGCTCTGTAGTTGCATGATGCGCTCCGGATCACGGCATGATGAGCTTGGCGACTGCGGCAAGCATCTGTTCGGGCTGGAAGGGTTTGACCACCCAGGCTTTGGCTCCTGCGGCTTGTCCCTCCTGCTTCTTGCTGTCCTGAGATTCGGTGGTCAGCATGATGACAGGGGTAAATTTGTAGTTGGCCAGCTTTTTGGCCTCCTTGACGAAGGTGATGCCATCCATGTTCGGCATGTTGACGTCACTGATGATCAGGTTGATCTTCTTGCCATCAAGTTTGTTGAGCGCATCTTTGCCGTCAGAGGCTTCCATGACCTCATAACCGGCGCCCTTGAGGGTCATGCCCACGACTTGGCGAATAGTTGCCGAGTCATCCACGATCAGGATCGTTTTGCCCATATCTCTCTCCTAGAAAAATGTGATGTCGGCGCTGCTTGGCTGCGCGTTGACAGAACGGGTGGTGCGACCATGGTGAATATTGCGCTGTTCGTCGGTGGCGTATGAGAGCTCCATCTCTGCCAGCCAGCGATTGGCATCGATCTGGATTGGCCCTGTCGCATTGCTGCTCTGCTCCGAAGCAACCAGATGGCTGGAGAGGCTCTCCATGTTTTGTCTGACGTGGCTGAGGATCTGGCTGACCCTGTCTTGAAATTGCAGCGAGACAATGACGCTGGAGATTTCGCGATGGATATCGGTGCTCTCGTTTTGCAGCAGGGAGGCGGATTCCGCCAGGCTGTCAGTGGCATGGCGAAAACGGGCCAGCACCTGTTCGATTGTCTGCTCCGAATTGAGCGCCGAGGCGTGATCCCGTGCGGCAGCATTTTCGGCAATCTGGAAGGCGCGACCGATAGCAGTATTGATGGTGTCTACCTTGTCGGTCATCTTCTGGGCGGTTTCGCTGGAGAGGCGGGAAAGGTTGCGCACTTCATCAGCGACCACAGCAAAGCCACGGCCTGCTTCCCCTGCACGAGCCGCTTCAATGGCGGCGTTGAGGGCCAGCAGGTTGGTCTGGGAGGCGATTTTGGCCACATCCATGGCCATGGTGTTGAGCTCTATGGTGTAGGTGGTCAGGCTTTTTATCTCACCCAGCATGGCGTCCCGATTGGCTTGGGCGGAGTGCAGGATGGCCACTACCTCATTGAGTTGCTGCTGGCTCTCGCTCAAGACTCCTGCCATGCCACGGGAATTGGCATCACCCAGTTCTCCGGCTGCCAGATGAGAAGCATTGACTGCTTCTTCCAGCTTGTTGGCCAAGCCGCTGAAGCGTTGAGTCAGGTCAATCATCGCGGCTTCGGTTTGTTGACGAGAGCTTTCAATTTGCTGGGACCAGATAGGTAGAGCCTTCTCACACACCTGTTCGAGCCCGATGATGGAGTGGGCGAGAGGATCGGTTGCGACGGTTTGTTCCTCTCCTGCACGATGTCGGAGTGTGTGCTGGTGGAAGTGACTCGATGTCCAGAGCGCGGCGGCAATACCAACCAGCACATTGAGCAGCAGGTAGAGAGGTGACAGCGCATCGGCTAGCTGCAGCAACAGGCAGCTCAGCAGAGCAAGCCCGATGCAGCAAATCCAGCAAACCGGTTCCCAAAGCGGTGTGTTCACGCCACTTTTGTGTTGTGCCATACGTAGCTTATCCCTGTGCAATTATTTGGTAAGAGGTAAAGGCGCGGGACCGAAACAGTCATGGTGCCCCTTGACGCTCTTTTCTTTATTTATAGTTGGCACAATAAGGTTAGCGGAAAAAAATTAATTGGCTGCAAATCGGAGTTGTTTGTATCAGCGATTGCCGTATCAAGTGGCTTGCGAAGTGGGGGGAAGAACCAGGTGGGGATGAAAAGGAGAGAGGGAGCCTGAGGATTCAGGCTCCTGATGAGGATCAAGCCTCGTTGGCGTGAGCCTTCTGGCACCCTTCCACGGCGTGGGCAATCAGTTCCAGCGCGCTCTTGTCACACGGGGGCAGTTCGGCATCGCACGCCTTGATAGGGGTGACGCGATCGCCCCACTTGATGATGGCGGCCCCCCAGGTCAGGCCAGCACCGAAGGCAGCGGTCAGCAGATAGGAGTTCGGCTTGACGCGGCCCTGCTCAAGCGCTTCGCACAGGGCGATGGGTACAGTGGCGGCGGAGGTGTTGCCGTAGTTTTCGATGTTGACCATCACCTTCTCCATCGGCGCATTCATCCGTTTGGCGAGGGTCTCGATGATGCGGATATTGGCCTGATGGGGAACGATCAGGTCGACCTGCTCCGGCGCAATACCGGCCTGCGCCAGCACAGTGCTAGTGGCCTCACCCATGCCGCGCACGGCGCGTTTGAAGATCTCCGGCCCTTCGAAGTTGAAGGTGAATAGCCCATCGATATCGGCAAAACGCACCCGATCGGTACCGAAGTTCGGTACGTGCAGGATCTCCCGCGCTTCGCTGTCACAGCCCAGTTTGTTGGCGATCAGGCCACATTCCTGCTCGCTCGCCTCGATTACCACGGCACCGGCACCATCGCCAAACAGCACGGCAGTATCGCGGCGCGCCCAGTCCAGCAGGTAGGTGAGGCGTTCGGCGCCGATCACCAGCACCTTCTTCATCATGCCGGTCTGCACCAGCGAGGTGGCGACGGAGAGGGAGTAGACGAAACCGGTGCAGGCAGCATTGAGATCAAACACGGCGGCATTGACGGCACCGAGCTTCTTCTGCACCGCAGAGGCGGCACTTGGCAACAGGTTGTCCGGGGTTGCGGTCGCCAGGATGATGCCATCGAGATCGCTCGCTTCCAGACCGGCGCAGGCCAGCGCGCGGCGACCGGCCAGGGTGGCGAGATCCGAGGTGCTGACATGGGAGATCCGGCGGGCCTTGATGCCGGTGCGCGGATAGATCCACTCGTCTGACGTATCCATGATGGTGCTGAGGTCGTCGTTGGTCAGCACAGAGGGAGGCAGGCATTTGCCCCAGCCGGTGATATTGGCGTATTTCATCTTGTTACCGCTTCTCAAAGTGGATCGCCCGCGGGCGGAAAATCGTGCAATTATGCCGTACGAGACAACCACTGTCATCTTGTGGTCATGGTTATGTGCGGGGGGCTCAGCTGTGCCATCTGGTCGCAAAGGGCTACAACGTGCTGAGCATGGCTGGAAATTTTGCTTAAAACGCGGGACTCCTCTGCCCTAAGATAAGCGTTTCACCACCGATGAGGGGATCTCCTTGCTCAGAGCCAATCTCAACTTGTTGCCGACCCTCAAGGTGCTGCTGGAGACCCGTAATATCAGCCGCGCCGCCGAGCTGCTGCACCTGAGTCAGCCCTCCATCAGCAAGCAGCTTGCCCAGTTGCGCAACGAGTTTGATGACGAGTTGCTGGTGCGGGAGGGGCAACGCTGGCTGCTGACGCCGCGTGCCGAAGCGCTGGCCGCCCAGCTGGCGGATTCTCTCGGTGCGCTGGAGCGGCTCTACGAGGCCCCCGGGTTTGACCCTAGCCGCTGCGAGCGGGTATTTCGGCTCGCCTCCTCCGATTATGTGGCCCAGCATATCCTGCCCGATATCTGTGCCGCGCTCGCCAAAGAGGCGCCGTTGGCGGCGCTGGAGTACAGCCTGTGGGACAAGCGTCAGCTGCCGCAGTTGTGGCAGTCCGAGCTGGATCTGGTCTCTACCATCACCGAGCAGGTACCGGAGCAGATCCGAGGTCTGCATCAGGGGGAAGATCGGCTGGCGGTGCTGATGGGATGTCATCACCCGCTGGCAGGCAAGACGCTTAATCTCGATGACTATCTCGCCTGGCCTCACCTGCAGGTGAGTGGCGGTGGCGACAAGGACAGCCCGGTGGAGCAGGTATTGGCGCCGCAGGGACTGAGTCGGCGCTGGTTTGCCAGAGTCCCCTTCTTTCAGGCGGCAGTGGAGGTGTTGCTGCGCACCGATTGCCTGATGACCACCCCGGCCCATATCGCCTGGCAGCTTTCCTGCGACCATGAGCTCACCTTTGTCGATCTGCCCTTTGCTACCCGCGACCAGCAGTATCATCTGCTGTGGCATCAGCGCCACCATCAGGATCCGGCCCACCGCTGGTTTCGCGAGCTGGCCTACCCCTTCCTGCGGGATCATCTGCAACGCACCGTTGGCGAGAGTCACAAGCTGCTCGATCTCGGCGGTTAGCCCAGTCAGTTGTGTGGCACCATAGCCATTGGTTATGGAATCTATTCATAACTTTCACTACTGGCATAATGGCTCAGCCCGTACCCTGAGTGCAGGTCATCATATCGAACACAAAAGAGGAAAAGCATGGAACTGACGAGTTGGCTGGCACTGGCCGCAATCTGCGTGATGGGGGCCATCAGCCCGGGGCCGAGTCTGGCGCTGATCATCCGCAACACGGTGCAGGGCGGGCAGGGGCACGGCGTCGCCACTGCGCTCGGTCATGGCTTCGGGGTTGGTATCTATGCGCTGGTTACCGCACTGGGCCTCTCCATTTTGATCACCCAGACCCCGATCTTGTTTGATCTTATCCGCTACGGCGGTGCAGCGTTTCTTGCCTGGCTCGGGGTGAAAGCCCTGCTGGCAAAACCAGCCAGTGGTGAAGCGAGTGAAGAGGTGCACCAGCTGCGTGGTCGGCAAGGGGCCTTTGAAGGTTTTATGGTGGCCTTCCTCAATCCCCAGCTGGCGGTCTTCTTCATCGCCCTGTTCAGCCAGTTTGTGCGGGCCGATACCGGTTGGAGCGAAGGGGGCATCATGATGCTCACCGCTGGCGGGATCGATGCCGTCTGGTACGTGCTGGTGGCGCTGGTGCTCTCGCGCGGGCCTGTGCTGGCGTGGCTTAAAGCCAAATCCTTTGTCATCGACAAGGTGAGCGGCTTGGTGCTGCTGGGACTGGCACTCAAGGTGGTTATCTAATCCTGCATTTTGCGGATACCTTAAGCGGGATCAAGGCACGCAGGCGGTGAATGGGCTAGAGTAGCGCCCATTTGCTGTCCGCCCTGATCCCGAGACCATGCACCAGAACAAGCACCCGTTAAGCCACAACAACCGGTTGGAGCTGCTGGCTCCGGCCAAGAACCTCGCCTACGGCATCGAAGCCATCAACCATGGTGCCGATGCCGTCTACATGGGCGGTCCTGCCTTTGGCGCCCGCAGTGCGGCGGGCAACTCCATCGAGGATATCGAAGCGCTGGCACGTCACGCCCACCGTTTCGGCGCCCAGGTCTTTGTCGCCTTCAACACCCTGCTGCACGATCATGAGCTGGAGCAGGCCCGGCGGCTGACCCACCAAATTTACGAAGCCGGTGCCGATGCGCTTATCGTGCAGGATATGGGGCTGCTGGCGCTGGATTTGCCTCCCATCGCGCTCCATGCCAGTACCCAGACCGACAACCGCACGCCGGAGAAGGTGAAGTTTCTGCAGGATGTGGGTTTCTCTCAGGTGGTGCTGGCGCGCGAACTGTCTCTTGCGCAGATCCGCGAGATCAGTGCAGCGACCAATGTGCAGCTGGAGTTCTTTATCCACGGCGCGCTCTGTGTCTCCTACAGCGGCCAGTGCAACATCAGCCATGCCCGTACCGGTCGCAGTGCCAACCGAGGTGAGTGTGCCCAGCTCTGCCGTCTGCCCTGCTCGCTGCAAAAGCCGGATGGCGAAGTGCTGGTGGCCGACAGCCACCTGTTGTCGCTCAAGGATATGGATCAGACCGACAACCTGGAGGCCTTGATCGAGGCGGGGATCCGCTCCTTCAAGATTGAAGGGCGACTCAAGGGGCTCGACTACGTCAAGAACGTTACCGCCTGGTATCGCCAGAAGCTGGACGCCATTCTGGATAGCCGCTCCGATCTGGTGGCCGCCTCGGCAGGTCGTTGCAGCTACAGCTTCACGCCTGACCCCAAGAAAAGTTTCAACCGCGGCAGCACCGATTATTTCCTCCATGGTCGCCAGCAGGGTATCGACTCCACCAAAAGCCCGAAATATGTGGGCGAACCGCTGGGGCGTGTCACCAAGGTGACCCGTGACGGTATCGAGATTGATGGCAAACCGGTCACCCTCAACAACGGCGACGGTTTGGGCTTCTTCAAGCCGAACAACGAGCTGGTGGGGATGCGTCTCAACAAGGTCGAAGGTAAGCAGTTACTCCTGTCAGAACGCATGCCGGGGCTAAAGGTGGGCACCGAAATCTACCGCAACCACGATCAGGCGTTCAGCAAGATGCTGGAGAAGGCCAGCGCGGATCGCCGCATCCGGGTCGATATGGTGCTGGCAGAGTGTGATGAGGGATTGCGCCTCACGCTCACCGACGAGCAGGGCATCAGCGCCGCGGTGACCCTGCCTTGCGACAAACAGCCTGCCGACAACCCGGAGCGGGCGCTGCAACAGGCGCGTGATCAGCTTGGCAAACTCGGCAATACCCTGTTTGTGGCGCGCAAGATTGAGTTGGCAGTAACGAGGCCGCTATTTATCGCCGCATCACAGCTCAACGGTTTGCGCCGGGATGGCATCGCTGCGCTGGAGGCGGCGCGGGTGGCCAGCTACCAGCGCCCCGAGCGACGTATCGCCCTGCGGGATATCAACTATCCCCAGCACCGTCTCTCCTACCTTGGCAATGTGCTGAACAGCGCGGCCGAACAGTTCTTCCGTGAGCACGGGGTAGAGCGCATTGCTCCCGCCTATGAGGCGAACAAGGAGGAGCGGGAAGTGGTGCTGATGATCACCAAGCATTGCATCCGCTATAGCCAGAACCTTTGCCCGAACGAGGTGCCAGGTCTCAAGGCCGAGCCGCTGGAACTCAAGATGGGTAAAGACACCTTCCGCCTGCGTTTTGACTGTAACCGCTGCGAAATGCATGTGATGGGCAGCCTGAAACGCTGATCAATGAGCCCCTTTCTCCATCTGGAAAAGGGGCATTTTTTATCGCAGGTGCTCTACTCAGACTCCTTTAATTGCCCCTCTCCAGCGCCCGCAGTGCTTTTTTAATCTCCAATCCCCCCGCATAGCCGGTCAGGCTGCCGTTTTGGCCGATCACCCGATGGCAGGGGACGATGATCGAGAGCGGATTGCGGCCATTCGCCGCACCCACCGCCCGCACCGCATCGGGTTTGCCGATGGCGCGGGCAATATCGCTGTAGCTGCGGGTCTCGCCGTAGGGGATGTCGCACAACGCTTGCCATACCGCCTGCTGAAAGGCTGTGCCACGGGCGGCAAGGGGCAGGGAGAAGCGCTGCAAGCGACCGGCAAAATAGGCGTCAAATTCGGCGAGGAAGGGAGCCAGCGCTTCGTGATCTTGCTGCCAGCCACTCATATCGGGCAGTGCCCGCAGGCCCGCCACAAAGTCCACGTGCACCAAGCCATACTCGTTGATGGCAACCAGCAGATTGCCGCAGCGGGTCGGCAGGATATCGTAGCGGATCATGGGGTTATCTCCTGTGGTTGGTTATCTGGCTGTTGTTCGTTGCCGGTGGCATGGAGCAGCAAATTGGGCGCTTCACTCATGGCGTGCCACAGCCAGCTTGCCGCATAGCTGCGCCACGGCTGCCAGGCGGCGCTTTGCGCCAACACCTCCTTCACCGGCAGCTTGGTGCCACCCCCCAGCGCTTTTTGCAGCACCAGATCAGAGGCGGGGAAGGCATCGGTATCGAGCCCGCAGCGCAGCCGCCAGTACGAGACCGTCCAGGGGCCTATACCCGGTAGCGCCAGCAACTGCTCGTCACTGGCCGTAGTGAGGGTCAGCTCACCGCTGGCCAGTGCTTGTGCCACTCCCCGCAGAGTGCGAATGCGGCTGCCGGGCATGCCGATACCGTCGAGATCGAGTTCGCACAGCTGGGCGGGGGTCGGCAATTGCGTTACCCCGAATTGTGCCTCGGTGCGTGCCACCAGTCGCCCGAGTATGGTAATTGCTCCCTTGACCGAGACCTGCTGGCCGACGATGGCGCGCAGCATCACCTCGTATTCGTCCCAGCCTCCCGGCAGCCGTACGCCGGGCCAGCGTGTCTGCAAACGGCCCAGTAGCGGATCCTGACCGAGCCGATCGCCGATCCGCTGCATGTCGGCATCGAGGTCCCACATCCGGCGCACCCGGTAGAGCAGATCGGGCAGCGCTGCGAGCGGCAGATCATGGACTGTGAGTTGCAGGCTGTGCCCCTTGCCCTGCGCGATACGCACCAGCGCGACCTGATCGCCTACCCGGTAGCGCCGCTCGTACACCTCGCCATCTACCCGCTCCAGCCCGGGGATCGCCCGCAGCCGATAGAACGCCAGCATGGCCGCCACATCATACGGGGGGCGGTAGGGCAGCTGCAGCGTCAGGGTTGCGCCGCGCGGCTGCGCACTCATGTGCTCTGGCGCGTCATCGTGCTGCTCCTGTTGGCGCAGGGTGCGCGGGGCCAGTCCGTAGGCGTTGAGCCAGGCGTCATTGAAGCGACGGATGCTGGCAAATCCGGCGGCAAACGCAATGTCGGTGATGGGCAGCCCGGTTTCGGTCAGCAGCCTTTTTGCAAGCAGCAGGCGGCGTGTTTGCTCCACCTGTTTTGGCGAGGCGCCTAGATGTTGCTCGAACTGGCGGCGCAGGGTGCGTTCGCTGATCCCTGCCTCAGCGGCGAGTTCAGCGAGCGTGCCCTCAGCCAGCTCGCCGCGATCGATGCGCGCCAGCAGACGTGCCAGTTCAACCGGCAGATCGCCACGGGCGGCGGGGGCCAGCTCTGGGCGGCAGCGCAGGCAGGGTCGCAGCCCATACTGCTCAGCGGCCGCGGCGCTTTGGAAGTAGCGAACATTGTGCTCGTGCGGTGGACGTGCCGGGCAGACCGGTCGGCAGTATATGCCGGTCGAGAGCACGCCGGTAAAGAAGCGGCCATCGAAGCGAGCGTCGCGGGCGAGCCGTGCGGCGTGACATTGTTCGCGGCTGAGGGTGTTGATCACCTCATCTTGTGACGACTCTGGGCTTGGCTTTGCATTCATGGTGTTGGCGGCTTTGCTGGAATAGATGGCAAGAGAGTAAGGGGGCTCGGGGGCCATGACTAGCCAGAAACGGACAGAGATAGCAAAAATTGGCAAAAGGTTTTTTTGCTCTTTCATTGCACGGCCGGGTTTCACTCTTCGTCACGCTGTTATTCATATGTCCCGGCTCGACAGAAGGGGGCATAACGGACGGGTCGTAGGCACGATTGGCTTAGCTTTATTTGCTTAGCGAGATTAGTGGCGGCGAAAACTGCTTAAAAATTAATAACAGATCACATAACTATCTTTTTTACGTTGAGTGTGGCGATTTTGTGTTGTTCAATCGAGTCAGTTAATTTTTGATGATTATTAAGTCATCACATCTGCGGCCTTAGGCCGACCAATAACAACACTTGCCAAGGATGATAAGTGAACGACTGTAAGGCATGGCCCCATTGCCGTGGGTTTAGTCTGATCGAGTTGTTGATCGCCATGACGGTTGTCAGCATTCTCGCGGCCATCGCGTTGCCAGCGTATCAGGGTTATCTGCAACAGGGACGTCGTTACGAAGCGCAGCAGCAATTGCTGGAGCAGGCGCTCGCCCTCGAACGTATCTATACCCAACAGGGCCGTTATCCCGATACGTTTGCTACCCCTTCCAACACGGATTTCTACCAGTTCAGCTACAGCCAGCAAGATGCTGGCGACTACCTGCTCAAAGCCATTCCAACGACGCGACAACAGGATGAGTGCGGCACTCTGACCCTCGATCAGACCGGTTATCGCGCGGCCAATCGCCATGACTGCTGGGGATCATAAGATGAATGTGCGCGGATTTACTCTGATTGAGTTGATGATCACGGTCGGCATCGCCGCCATCTTGCTATTGGTCGGGTTGCCCTCCATGAGTCAGCGCCTCGCGGCCGAACGGCTCGATCGCAGCGCGACCGAGCTCGCGTCTGCCTACCGTTTTGCCCGCAGTGAAGCGGTCAAGCTGACCCTGCCGGTGGTGCTGCAGGGCACCGAGAACGGTGGCTGGGAGGTGATGGCCGACAGCCAGCGGTTGCGTCAGGCATCAGCTCCCGGTGGCGGCGTGGTGATCAAGCCGTTTGACCCCATCCAGATCGCGCCAACCGGCAGCAGCAGCCACGCCGAGATCATTCTGGCCAATCGCCTCGGTGAGCAGCGGGTGCTCTGCGTGGCCCCGAGCGGCCAGCTGCTGCAAGGGAGCTGCTCATGAGATACGCCGCACTTGCCCGCCAGCAAGGCTTCAATCTGGTGGAGATCATGGTCTCCATGGTGTTGGCGGTGATGGTGTTTCTCGGTCTCGCCAAGGGGCAAGTGGTCTCGTTGCAGCAGGCGCATTACAGCTTGCAGAGCACGCTGGCTACGATCGAGGCGAGCAACAGCGTGGAGCAGATCTGGAGTTCGCTGTGTGAAGTGCAGCGCAAGCCCGAGCGGTTCACCCAGGCCGATTTTCTTGCCCGTTTCACCCTGCAGGATGGCCACCGGCTGGTGCTGCCGAACCGTTATAGCGACAACTTTGTGGTCGCTATCGAGTGGCAGGATGAGCGGGTCTCCGGCGCCAAGCGGGTGGAGCTGAACGCAGGATTTCCGCCTTTATGCTGAGCGTCCCCTCACGGCAACGAGGCGTCAGTCTCGTCGAGCTGATGATCTCCATGGTGCTCGGTCTGATGCTGATGCTGGCGATTTTTGCCGGTTACGCCCCGATCAAGAGCACGGTCGAACAGAGCAAGGCGCTGGAGCAGGCGAACGAAGTGCTGCGCTTTGCCACTCTCACCTTTACCAACAGCATCAAGCAGGCGGATCAGCTGATAGCCGTCACCCCTGATCGCCTGACGCTGGCCTTCAAGGTAGAGGGGGGCAGTCAGGTGCTCTCCTGCCTTGGCAACCAGAAAACCGCCGATTTTACCGAGCAGTACCGCTTCACGCCGCCGGTACTCAGTTGCGATGACGGGGATGGCCCGCGCCTGTTGCTGGCCCATCTTCAGGATCTTGAATTCGGCCAGCAGGGGGCGCTGGTCAATATCCGCATCTTGCCCGAAGGGCTGCCCAGCTATCTGGCGCCGGGAGTCGAGGTGCAGGTGGCCCGCCGCAAGGCGGTCTGGGCGGCAGCGTTGTCCACATCCGGTGCCAACGCCACAGCAGGGGGAACGGGATGAACAAGGGATTGCAGGGGCAGCGGGGAGCCGTACTGCTGGTGGTGCTGGTAGTGAGCCTGCTGTCGAGTCTGCTGGTGTTTACCAGCATTCAGGAGAACCAGTTGCAGACTCGCCTGAGCGGCAATTTTCACAAGAAGATCAATGCACAGCTCAGTGCCGAACAGGGGATGAACGAGAGTTATCGAGCCCTGCATCAGGCCCTTGGCGCTGAACCACGGATAGAGTGGGCTCAACTGGTGCAGAAGGTGCCAAGCAAGGGCGAAGGGGCCATGGCGGGCAGCCGCTTCAGCATAGATCAGCTGGATGCCTCCGCCGGGAGCAAGCTGGCGTTGCAGAGCCATGGCCGCTATCTGGAGGGAAATGCCAGCCTTAATGCGCTGTTTGCCCTCAAGCGCGAGCCCGGCAATCTCATCTTTCAGGATTCGGTGGTGGCATGCGAAGGGCTCAGCCTCTCCGGTAGCGGTTTTATCGACAGCTACGATTCGCGCAAGGGCAAATATGGCGGCACCAACATTAAGCAGAATGCCAAGGTGGCGACCGTCAGTGACAAGGCCAATGTAGTGCTCGACGGCAATTCGCCAATTTGGGGCGATGTACGGGCGACCGGCTCCGTGACCCTGAACGGATCTTCTCCCATCTCCGGCAACGTGAATGCCGGGAGCGACGTCATTATCTCCCCCTCTTCGGACAAGATTGTCCGGGTTTCCGGCAATGTGAAAGGGAGCGGCAGTTTGACCCTGAAAGGGGGGCGCATCGGTGGTCAGGTGGCGGTCAATGGCAATGTCTCCATGGACTGGGGTACCAGTATCGACAGCGGCAAACTCAGTTATGGTGGTGCTGGCTTTTTTAAAGATCAGGAGAACCAGAAGTATCTGGATCCCGAGTATCGCAACGATCCCAAGCTGCCACCCGTGGCCGGGCAGGTGTGTGACCCGCTCAATGTGACCGCGCTGCCGAACTCTCCCAAGCTGGCCAATCTGCCGCTGAATGGCCCGTTGACGCTGGGCGCCACCCAGCAGATGGTGCTGACCACGGATCCTGCCACTGGCTCGGTCACCAGCAGCAACCAGCACAAGCCCGACCTGCCGCTACCCGGCAAGGGGGAGCTGTTTGGCAAGGAGCAGACCGTTTACAAGCTCGACAGCCTCAATATGGGGGCCGATGCCAGTCTCACCATCAAGGGGGATGTGGTGCTGCTGATCGACAAGGATTTCACCATGACTGGCAGCAACAAGTTGACGGTGAGCGAGGGGAGCAGCCTGACCCTGATCGTCAGCGGCAAGGTCGATCTCGGGGCCGGTGCCGAGGTGACGGCAGCCAAGCAGGGGCTGACCACTGGCGGTACGCCTGCTATCTCCCTCTATTCCGCGTATAGCGGCAAGGATGGGATCAAGCTGTCGGGCAATACCCCGCTCTATGCCGCCCTCTATGCCCCGCTGACCGAGATGAAGATCAGCGGTAGTGGCGGGCTGTACGGGGCGGTGCGGGCAAAACACCTGACCGAGAGCGGTGCTGGCGGTGTGCACTACGACGAGGCGCTGGGCATGGCAGATCTGGGGGACGATCAGGGGCCGCCTCCGACGCTGGCACTGCGGCAGTGGCACTTTGTGCAATGAGGCTGGTGAGCCGCTAAAAAGGATCGAATGGGGCGTGCAACTGTGAGAAGGTGGAGATCTGTCCACCCAGCCGTTCACTGTTGAGGAGTGCTCCATGCCAGGCCCCGCTCGCGCCGGTGCCCTGATCTATGCCAAGGATCCGGGCCTGCTGACCCACTTTTACCGTACATTGCTGCAGATGGTGGTCTGTAGTCAGGATGAGCAGCTGGTAGTGCTGGAAAACAGCGATATCCAGCTGCTGATCCATGCCATTCCTGAGCCTTATGCCGGGCAAGTCGTTATCAAGCGGCCGCCAGCACTGCGGGAAGAGGGGGCCATCAAGCTGTTCTTCACCGTATCCAGCCTCGCCTGGGCGGAAGCGAAGGCGGCGGATCTCGGCGGCGGTTTGCTGCCACAGCAGTGGACAGGGCCCGGCTTTGTGGTGCGCAACGCCTTCGACCCAGAGGGCAATATCCTGCAACTGCGCGAGTTGCTGGGTTCCCCGGACCCCCTCTGAACCCTCTCTTTTTACAGCATTGCCGTGACGGCGTGCTGTGCCATGCATCGCCATAAAAATGAACCGCCATAAAAAAGGGGGCCCTGTAGTGGTCAACTAAAAAGGGCCCCGTTCTGCTGTTAGCTTACTGCGCTCATTACTTCAGGTAGCGCTGTTCCAGATGTTGGCGCAGCCAGTGCGGGTTGAGCGCTTCACCGGTGGCGCGGCGCACCAGCTCGTCGGTACTGTGCAGACTCCCCTGTGACCAGATGTTGCGTCCGAGCCAGCCGAAGATCTCCGGCAGGCGGCCCGCCGCGATCACCTCACCCATGCTGCCCAGCTCTTTCTCGAGGGCAAAGCGCAGCTGGGCGGCATACATGGCGCCCAGGGTGTAGCTCGGGAAGTAGCCAAACGAGCCGTCGGTCCAGTGAATATCCTGCATGCAGCCATTGCGGTAGTTGCCCTTGGTGGAGAGCCCCAGCCACTGCTGCATCTTGGCGTCCCACAGCTCGGGGATGTCGGCCACCTCGATCTTCCCTTCCACCAGATCGCGCTCCAGCTCGTAGCGCAGGATAACGTGGGCCGGATAGGTCACCTCGTCCGCATCGACCCGGATAAAGCCCGGCTCGACCCGGCTGTAGAGCCTGGCCAGATTGTCCGGCGCAAACGCCGCCTGCTCGCCGAAGTGGTGACGAATGCGTGGCGCCAGCAGCGCGAGGAAGGCCGGATGATGCCCCAGCTGCATCTCGCAAAACAGGCTCTGGCTCTCGTGGATCGCCATGGAGCGGGCCTCGGCCACCGGCTGACCCTGCAGATGACGCGGCAGCCCCTGCTCGTAACGGGCGTGACCGGTTTCGTGCACTATGCCCATCAGGCTGGAGACAAACTCCTGCTCGTTATAGCGGGTAGTGATCCGCACGTCGGTCGGCACGCCGCCACAGAAGGGGTGGCTGCTCACATCGAGGCGGCCATGTGCGAAATCAAAGCCGAGCAGTCCCATTACCTCCTGACCGAGCGCTTGCTGGGTCGGTATGGGGAAGGGGCCTTGCGGCAGCAACAGGGCATCGCCCTTCTGCTGTTCACTCACGGTCTGGATAAGAGCCGGCAGCCAGCTGGCGAGATCGCCGAAGATCTGATCCAGGCGCGTGCTGGTCATGCCGGGCTCATAGAGGGCCAGCATGGCGTCGTAGGGGCGCACGCCAAGGGCATCGGCCCGCAGTTGTGCCACTTCACGGGAGAGTTTCACCACCTCCTCGAGATTGGGAGCAAAGCCGGCCCAGTCGTTGTTCTTGCGCTGGCTGCGCCAGGCGTGCTCGCACTTGCTGCCGGCGAGCGACAGCGCTTCGACCAGCTCACCGGGCAGCAGGCTGGCATCTTGCCACTGGCGCTTGATCTCGCCGAGGTTGGCCCGTTGCACTTCATCGAGCGGCTCACTCTCGGCCTTGGCAATCCAGTCGCCCAGCTCGGGAGCGGTGCGCTTCTGGTGGATCAGCAGACCGAGTTCGGCCATTGCTTCGGCGCGAGCATCGTTGCCCCCTTCCGGCATCATGGCTGCCTGATCCCAGCCGCAGATAGCGGCGAGGTGGCTAAAGCGGTGGATCTGCTGCTGATGTTGTTCAAGCTTTTGATATGACATGGGATTGTCCTTGTTATCGTCCCTGATGGTATGCCGCCCCGTACCTGGCATGATCGGGGCCGTTCGATGCTAACACCGCCGCTCTATAGTTGACCACCATCATGCAGGCGAGCCAAAGGTGTGGTGGCGAGACGCGGATTAGCCGAGCCGCTTCTGGTGCCGTTCGCGGTTTTCCGCTTTTTTGCGTTCGCTTTTGCGCAGAAGCACGTATAGAGCACCGCTGCCGCCGTGGCGACGCTCGGCGCTGTGGATCGCCATGACGGCGGGCAGTTGCGGCAACCAGGCGCTCACATAGCTTTTCAGCAGGGCACGCGGGGTGCTGCGCTCCCCCTTGCCGTGCAGGATAAGCAGGCAGCGGATATCCCGGACTTCACAATCCGCAATGAACTGCACCAGCGTCTGGCGCGCCTCATTGAGGGTTTTCTGGTGCAAGTCCAGGCTGGCCTGCAGCTCGTATTTGCCGAGCCGCAGCTTCTTGTAGACCCCCTCCTGCACCCCATCGCGCTTGAAGCCGACGATTTCGTGCGGATCGCGCATCTCGATGGCCTCCATGGTGAGGTGGTCGAGGGTGAGTTGCTCGGCGGTGGCAGCCTGACGGCGAGCGAGCTGCGCCTCGGTTGGGGCGGATTTGGCCGCATGGGGATGGATGTTGTCGCTGCGAATGCGCCGCACGTCGGCCACTTCATTCATGAATAGCGAGAGTTCGTCGTTATGAGACACGGCAGGCTCCCCATAAGAAAAAGTGGGGGCCATTATAACGGCCGTAACCGGCACAGAAAACGGGGAAAGGGGGAGGGGATAAGGGGCCCCCAGCATGGACACTGGTGCAGTCTGGCCCGGGAATCACAGTCGCGAACCATAAAACAGCACAGGCGGTCAGTGTGAGCTGCCGCCTGTGGTCAGAGGATTATTTTCCCTCTTTGGGTTGTTGAGAATGGGGTTGCTGTGAATGAGGCGGTTGCGAGTGCATCACCTTGTAGATGAAGTAGGCCGCGTAAGAGCTGATGAGCAAGAAGGTGCCGATAATCACCAGCATCGACATCAATCCCACGCTGTTGCCAAACATCAGGTCCAGCCAAAAGTCCATTTTATTGCTCCTGTCACCCGGTTGATGACAGGCATGATAAATACCTCTTTGCCCTGTCCGGGATGATCCCGATCAACTCCCTTGCAGGTTGTTTAATAACCAGTGTGTTCTGTGATCGTTCTCACTGGACTCCTTGCTACCGAGCCTGCACAGGGCCCGGTGTGGTGAGCGGGGTAATGCGCCACCCTCGCTGCTCCAGCAACGCCAGCAACCCCTGCTCGCCATAAAGATGCAGGGCGCCTACCACGATAAAGCTCTCATTGGGCAGGGTGGACCATTTCTTCAGCCAGTTGTGATTGCGCTCGGCCAGCAGGGTCTGCTCCATCCAGCTTTGCAGCGGGGGGGGAGCCATCTCCTCCTTGAGCAGATTGATGAGCGTCGCCTCATCTCCCTGCTGCCACGCCTTCATCACGGCGGCGAAACCACTCTCCAGCATCGGTAGCTCATCCAGGGTGCTGGCGAGCATCAGGGTCTGGTTGTCACCCACGCTGGCCAGATAACCGAGCTGCTCCAGCAGGGTTTCAAAACCCACTACCGGTTTGCCCTCTTTGGCGGCCCGGGTGGCAAAGTGCTGGTCTATCCCGAGTTCACTTTTGAAGTCGGAGCGGGCCATGGCGGCCTGGGTCAGGGTAATGGCGGCAAACCAGGGGCGCAGGGTGGCGAGGGTAGCCTCGTCGATGCCATAGCGGGCACCTGCCATCAGGGTGCGTTGATAGAGCTCGGCAGGCAGATGATCCTTGAGCGGCTTGCCATCCACCAGTCGGGTGAGGGAGCCGGTTTGTTGCCACTGATCCGGCGTGATGCTGTTCATGTCCACCTCCATCACCAGTGCGCGACTCTGCAGCCAGGCACGCTCCACCGGCTCGGGCAGAGGATAGAGGGAAGGCTTGCCCGCATGGATGGAGCCCAGCAGCCAGTGTTGCTGGTTGCCCTTGCTCACCCGATAGAAGGCGGGATCGGCAAAGGCGTGCAGCGGTAGCAGCAGGCAGAGCAGGAAGGTAAAGAGGGGGCGATGAAATCTCATGGGGATCCTTAATATGCGCCGGGTGACTTCTCTTGCTGACAATAACCCCTATGATAAGTCCTCATTTCAGATAACCAAGAGGTTTGCCATGCCCCATCTTCGTTTTCGCGCCGTGGCGCTCGAGACCCTGCAACAGGTGAGCGGCCCGCTGCTGGCCGAGCTTTGCGAGCTGACCGGCGGCAAGCCGGAGTTTGTCACCATGGAGCGGGTGGAGAGCAGCTGGATCCGCAACGGCGAGCCAGAGGCGGGATTTCCGTTTGTCGAGTTGCACTGGTTCGAACGGCCGCAGGAGATGCAGGACGCTGCCGCGCGCCTTATCACGCTCCATTTGAAGCAGGTGCTGGGGGAGCAGACCTATGTGGTGGTGCAGGTGATTCCCTTGGTCAAGAGTGCCTACTACAGCAATGGTGAGCACTATTGAAGAGGGGGATAAACAAGGTTGGCGGGTCGGGTGACGTCGTTACCCGGCTACTCCACCCGGGTGGCCGGATGCTTAGCGCCAATCAAGGGGTCAGGCCGATTTGGCCAGCAGTTTATCGAGCCAGCGAGTGGGCAATACCCGTCGCAGGAAGGCAAACAGCCGGGTTGGAGTGGTCACCGGATAGCGTGCCTTGGGATGGGCGTGGGTCAGCGCATGGAGCAGCGGCGGTAGGCAGGCTTCGCTCGGGAGGGTAAAGCCGCTGGTGGCCCCCTCTTTTTCCAGCCGCGTCAGGGTCTGGCGGTAGGCCGACTGATGACGGCTCTGGGCCGGATCGATGTGCCGCAAGAAGGCGCTGCGGGCATTGGCACGAAAACGGGTATCGATGGGGCCCGGTTCAATCAGGCTGATATGTACCCCGCTACCCGCCAGTTCAAGGCGCAGAGTGTCGCTATAACCTTCCAGCGCAAACTTGCTGGCGTTGTAGGCGCCGCGATACTTCATGGCAACCAGCCCCAGAACCGAGCTGTTCTGCACTATCCTCCCCTCTTTGGCCTCCAGCATCGGCGGCAGCACCTGACGGATCAGATGGTGCCAGCCAAACAGGTTGGTATTGAATTGTTCCCTGAGCGCCTCGGTGGGCAGATCTTCCAGCGCCCCGGGTTGGCCATAAGCGCCATTGTTGAACAGGCCATAGAGGCGCCCGCCCGCCAGATGGAGCGCCGCACTGGCACCCAGCTCGATGGAAGCAGGGTCCGCCAGATCCAGCTGTACCGCCAGCAATCCCTGTTGCTGCAAACGGGCCACATCTTCCGCCTTGCGTGCCGAGGCGATCACGGTAAAACCGTGCTGCCCCAGCGCCTGTGCGGCGGCGAGGCCAATACCGCTGGAACAACCGGTGATCAGAACAAAACGGGGCATGATGGCGTCCTTGTGACTGCTGACAAAAGCGTGTGGGTAGGTGAGCGGGTAAAATTCTTATCCGGCTCGCATGTTAGCTTGCCAACCGGCAAAAAGAAAACCGGGCCAAGTGACCCGGTTTGCTGACATCGTATTGCCTGATTACATGAAGGTAAGCGGCATGATGATGTGGAACTTGACGTCGTGCTCGGAGGCGAAGATGTTGGGGTAATCGGTCCAACCGCCGCCCTGGCTGATGTCGTTGTTGTAGTCGGTGTAGTGCAGTTTGAACAGGGTGCCTTTCAGCTTGCCATCCTGCACGGTATAGGTGACATCGAAGTTGGCTGCCCATTCGGTATCTTCACCGTTGGCTGCTTTCTTGCCTTGACCGGTTTCGATATCCCAACCGTAAGCACCGGATACACCGACGGACCAGCCAGGCGCACCAACCAGGTCATCCAGAGAACGGGTCACGCCGAAGAACAGCGCTTTCTCGTTGTTGGCGTTCCAGTCAGAGCGGGAGTCCCACCAAATTTCGTTGGCACCCTGGGAGTTGGCGTAGCCACGGGTCAGACGGGGCAGGTAGTTGCCTTCCGCACCTTCAGCCTTGGTCCACAGACCTTCCAGACGGAAGCCGTACGGGCCCATGCCCCAGGCAGCTGTCAGAGCTTGTTGCCATGCCAGACCGTCATAAGTCTCGATCTGGGAAGCGCCCTTGGTGTAGGTCTCGGTCTCGGAACCGTAGAACTGGTAGCTGGTGGAGAGGCCGCCCAGTACGTCAAACTTGTGAGCCAGTTTGAAGTGGTAGCTGTCCATGTAGCCTTCGGACTGACCGAAAGAACCGGTCACTGCAGTGCCATTTTCGAAGGTGTAACGGGCTGCGATACCGTGGATGTAGTCGATGACGTTTTCGTCAGCGAACGGATCCATCCACGCTTTGGCACGGGAGAAGACCTGAGTCTCTTTGTACCAGGGGGCCTTGTACTCGTCAGCGATGGCGTAGGTCAGGTAGAGGCCACCGAAGTTACCTTCAACTTGACCACCACGATAGGTACCCGGCTGATAAGACCAGTTAACACCGATTTGGCCAGGGACATACAGCTGGGTATAACCACCCTTGGCAGTGATGCCGCCGTCCAGGAATTTCAGCTTCATCGCTGCGTTGGAGAGGCTGAAACCACCTTCAGGGGAGCCATCTTTGGCGTTGTTGCCCCAAGAGCGGCCAGCGAAGGAGAATTCGTTTTCCTGGTTGACCGGGTGATTTTCGGTAACGGCCAGGTCATAGGCACCGAAGCCGCCCAGATCCAGACCTACGGTGTCCCAGGCATAACCGGAGTTGAAGTTAAGAGCGGCTTGAACGGTGGAATGGCTCAGATTGGACTGGTATTTGCCTTCTTTCTTGGCTGCAGTCGGGTCACCATCGATGCGCTGACGATCACGCTGGAAGTAGAACAGACCGCCGGTCAGTTTGGAGTCTTTAACGAAGGTTTCATAGGACTGGCCGTATTCCGGGCTCATCATATCCTGAGCTGCCAACGCCATACCGGGGGCGACCAGAGCGGCTACCACAGCGGCACTCAAAGCGGCGCGCTTGAAGATCACTTTTTCCATTTTTATTGCTCCTGATTTTATGGACTTAGCTTTTTTTCCGGCAGTTGGCATCGGGCCTACCGCTCGGTATTGGCATTGCAATCAAAACCCCGAAGGGCAAAAAATCTTGTCTTGGCTACCTGCAAACCCGGATGTCTTGGCACATCTGTAGTTGGCAGTCCTGATCATCACATGTTGTTTTTTTATGTTCCGATTCTTGGCTATCGGACAACCCCAAGAGTACGTTCGCGGTGCGAAATATCAATGAAAAGTTCCCTCAACGTTTCAAAAGTATGACCGAGTGCAAATAATCATGGGCAAGGTCGTAAACAGCCTCATGGCAGGTATCACGGTGATGAGAGCGTTTTCTTGAGGCCGCAGCCAGCGCCAGTGCGGGTTTTCATCCGGTACGGGGGAAGAGGTGTCAGTTAACCTGCCGATAACAGATAATTTTGTGCTACAAAAAAACTTTCCCTCTGGTCGAGGGAAAGTGAGCTGGCAAAGATTTGGGGCGAATAGGGTTCAGCCTTGCTGGCCGAGGATGCGGGGGATCTGCTGCGCCTGATGGTGGATATGGGAGGAGACCTGCACCGAGAGCTGACTCACCTGACGGGCATGCTGATGGATACGGGCGATCAGATCGGCAAAACTGGCCAGCTTGTGTTCCTGACTTTTGGCGTTGTCGGCGCCCTGCAGGGCGATCACTGCGGTGTTGCGGGCGATCTCCCGCACTGCCTGGGTAGTCTGGCGCAGTTGTTCCGCCTGCGCCCGCTGGCGGCTTGATTCGCTGGTGATCCGGTTCAGTACAGTGCCAAGTTGTTCGCCGGATTGGGTCAGGCGCCCCAGAATATCGGTGATTTGGTTGAGGGATTGCTGGGTATTGGCCGAGAGGTGACGCACTTCATCGGCAACCACGGCAAAGCCGCGTCCCTGTTCCCCTGCGCGGGCCGCTTCGATGGCGGCGTTGAGGGCCAGCAAGTTGGTCTGCTGAGCGATATGACCGATCACATCGACAATGGCCGTCACATCGGCAACCGAGCGGGTGAGGGCTTGCAGCGCCTCATCGCTCTCGTCAATCGCCAGTCCGGTCTGATGAGTTGCGTGCAGCATGCTCCCCACCAGATCTTCGCTCTGGCTCATCGCCTGTTCGTTATGGTGGGCATGCTGGGCGATGTCGGCGGCGACCTGATGGACCTCTCCGGCCAGCTGGTTCAGCTCATCCATCATCTGACCGCTCTCGTCGACCACCTGTTCGGTGGTGCGGGTGCTGTGGTGGATCTCGTCAACCTGACTGACCATCCCTTGCAGACTGAGGGATACCGCTGACAGCTGCCCCTCTTTTTGCTGTTGGTCCAGTTGCAGACGACCGATCAGCCGATTGTAGCTGGCAACAATATCGGCCAGCTCGTTGCGATCGCGCCCGGTAGGCAACGGCTCGGCCTGCCCCGTCTGATCGAGTTGCATAAAAGCTCCACGCAGTCGCAACAAGGGGGTGAGCAGCCAACGTCGTTGCACCAGCGCAAACAGCAGGGCGACTATCACCAGACAGAGCGCCAGCGTGCCGAGGATGGTGGCCAGCTCCTGATTGACGGCTTGCCGTTCGCGGGCAAGTTGTTGCCCCATCTGTCTGGTCGCTTGCAACATCGCCATGATGTCTTGCTGCACGGTCTGGCGGCCAGCCTGTTGCTGTTGCAGCGCCGCACGGCTGTTGGCCAGCTCCTGTGGATAGCGGCCCAGCAGCGAGCGTAATTCGCTGCGCGGTTGATCTCCCAGCTCCTTTCGTACCGGCTCCCCCAGCGTGAACTCATCGGCGGGCGCCTCTTCATATAGGCCGAGCAGCGGCAAGGCTTGCAGCGATTGGGCCTGTTTTTGCAGTGCCTCCAGCTCGAAACGGATCCCTTCGAGCAACTTCTCATTGCCCTGCTCCATATAGCTTTGGCGCAAATGGGCGAGGCGCGGCAGGCTCGCCAGGATCTCGGTTGCACCACGGCGATATTGCTGTGCTGCGGCAGATTGTTCCGTGCTGGCGCCTTGCTCCCCATAGCGGATCAGCGCCATGGCCTGGCTGCCCAGCTCACTCTCCGCATTTTGCAGCAGCAGCTGACTGTTGCCCGAGAGCTTGCCTGCGGCCTGATAGTCGTGCGCGATGCGCTGCGCCATCTGCTCGAGTTGCTGCCTGAGCGGGGCCGCCACGGCATCATCCTGAGCGGCCAGCGAGGAGAGCGCTTGCTGACGGATCTTCTCCGCAGTTGTCAGTTGTTGCGGATCGCCGCTGTTGAGGTAGTCACGCAGGCTGTTTTGCAGGGTCACTGTCACCAGTTGTTGCAGCGTCTCGTGCTGATGCTGGGCCTGATTGGTATGGGCAAGCTGTTGCCAGCCGTGGTAGAGGGCCAGCGCCTGTCCTCCCGCAACCAGTAACAAAACAAGGGAGGATAGGGTGGCGTAATGGGCGATTTTCACGGGGTAATTCCTGTCAGCACAGACCATGGGGGAGCGTGGCCAGAGCCTAAACAGGGATGATGGCGTTTTTATGACAGCATGGTCAGGTAGCCCTATCTTGCCGGCTTAACTGGCTGGGGATACCTGAGCGCTGTTGCGTTGGCCAAGCATACCGAGCAGGGCGCCTCCCATGATAAGTGCACCGGCCAGCAGATGGCGCGAGGTCAGCTCTTCTCCGTTCAATGCCACTAACAGCAAAGTACTCAGCAGCGGTGTCAGGTAGGCAAGGGCACCGATCCGGCGTGGATCGCCGTCTCGCAGTGCCAGATACCAGGTCACAAAGGCCGCCCCCATCGGGCCTAGCGCCAGCCCGATTATGAGACTCCAGTCACTGGTGGGGATCTGTGCGAGCGGCAGAGGCCCTTCGAGCAGACGAGCGAGCAGCAGCGCCAGCAAACCTGCGGGCAGGCAGGCTGCCGCAGTGACCACGGCAGGGGCTGGTGGCAGACGGCGTGATAGCACCGAATAGGCCCCCCAGACGACAGCTGCACCGAGCGCCAACAGGTATCCCGGCAGATAGGTCTGTTGCAGTTGCAGCTCGCCATTGACCATCACCAGCATGGAACCCGCCAGACCAAAGGCGCCAGCCAGCAGGTGACGGGCATGGAGTGGATGGCTGGGCAACAACAGCGGGGTGAACAGAATGATGCAGAGCGGCCAGAGGTAGTTGATGAGGTTTGCCTCCAGCACCGGGGCATGGCGAAAACTCATAAAGAGCAGCAGATGGTAGAGCAGCAATGCCGCAACCGTCACCAGCCAGGTAATAGGGCGAGCACGCCACTGGCGCCAGAACGGCAAGGCCCCGACCCCGCAGAAAAACAGCACCAGCCCGACCAGCACCAGTGGTGACACGCTGGTGACCCGTGACGTCAGCGCCGCCAGCGAGGCCCACAGCACAATGGTCAGCAAGGCAAAACCGGTGGATCTATCCCACCAGGAACATCCGGACATCCAACACTCCTTTGCAAGATGAAACAGGGCTTGGCCTCAAAGACAAGCCAAAGAGAAGCAGTCTATCAGAGAGCGCATGCTCTGAACGCAGAAAGGAGAGGGTAATTACGGTTGGATGGTCGGATTCATTGTCGCCAAAAACGACCAAGGGGTTAGCATCGTGAAGATGCTAATCCCTTGTTTTATATGGCGCTCCCGACTGGAGTCGAACCAGTGGCCTGTCCCTTAGGAGGGGATGGTTATAAGAGCTTTTGAATAAAAAATATCGTTAAAAAACAATGGTTTAAGTGCATTTTTGGATTTGAATAGCGCTGAAATAGCGCAAAATAATGCTTGCAACGCATGCGCAAATGCATTATTGGGGGTGAAATGAGGTTACGAGATGGCGTCCCAGGCAGGATTCGAACCTGCGACCTCGCCCTTAGGAGGGGCGCGCGCTATCCAGCTGTGCCACTGGGACGTGCGCGCATTATATAAAAATACTAATAAAAATAAACAGCTGAGTAGTTTTGCTGTCGGAAAGATTCTTTTTTAGCCTGATTGGGTGCTTGTTGTTCAGATTATTTGGTAGGGAGCCACTACACGGCTAAAAATGATTTTTAGTCCTCGATTGCTTACTCCAATCTGACCTCATCGAGACTTATCTATTGCCCTTTTTGCCATTCATGATATCGATAATTGGATCGCCAGCGGCCACCGAGACCGTTGTCAGCTAACAATCGTCGTCACTGGATGGGCGAGTTTCCATTTCACGATACCTGTAGCAGTTCCGGCCAGCGGGTTCTCTGGTGCAGATCAGCCCGTTGTCAGCCGACAATCGAGCTCGTTAGGGGCGGGATTCCATTTCACGCTACCTGTAGCAGTTGCGGCCTGCTGGCACTCCGGCGCAGATCACCTTGTTGTCAGCCGACAATCGAGCTTGTTGGGGCGGAATTTCCATTTCACGATACCTATAGCAGTTCGGGCCAGCGGGTTCTCTGGTGCAGATACCCCGTTGTCAGCCGACAATCGAGCTTGTTAGGGCGGGATTTCCATTTCACGATACCTGTAGCAGTTCCGACCAACGGGTTCTCTGGTGCAGATCACCCCGTTGTCAGCCGACAATCGAGCTCGTTAGGGGCGGGATTCCATTTCACGCTACCTGTAGCAGTTGCGGCCTGCTGGCACTCCGGCGCAGATCA